>SCQL01000030.1 GCA_004299235.1 bacterium | reverse complement strand
GGCTCTGCTGACGCATGCGTGGGTGGGTGTCGACCCCTGTGAGTGAGCAGCACGCCGTTCCCGCATAGGTTTCTGGCTTGTCAAGGGTCAGGAACCGGTGAACGGAGAACGGCGTGCGCAACGCCAGGGTATGGCGCGCCTTGTTGGGCGTCGAGAAGGCGGTCATCGAGGGCGTCGAGTTCGACGAGGACGAGCAGTTGCTGGTGGTGCGTGCGCGTCCGGTACGTGGCGAGCGGGGCCGGTGCGGGGTGTGTCGCCGGCGCTGTGCCGGTTATGACGCAGGCCAGGGACGGCGGCGGTGGCGCTGCCTGGATCTGGGCAGTATCCGGGCGGTGCTGGAGTCTGACGCGCCGCGGGTGTCCTGCCGCGAGCACGGGGTGGTGGTGGCGGCGGTGCCGTGGGCGCGGCACGGCGCCGGACACACCCGGTTCTTCGATGATCAGGTCGCCTGGTTGGCGGTGGCGGCCTCGAAGTCCGCGGTGGTGCAGTTGATGCGCATCGCCTGGCGCACGGTGGGCGCGATCATCACCCGGGTCGCCGAGGACGCGATGGCCGGAACTGATCGGTTCGCCGGACTGCGCCGGATCGGCATCGACGAGATCAGCTATAAGCGCGGACACAAGTACCTGACGGTGGTCGTCGATCACGATGCCCGCAAGCTGATCTGGGCCGCGCCCGGGCGGGACAAGGCCACGCTGCGGACCTTCTTCGACGTCCTCGGTCCCGAGCGCTGTCAGATGATCACGCACGTGTCCGCCGACGCCGCCGACTGGATCGCCGCGGTGGTCGCCGAACGCTGCCCGAACGCCATCCAGTGCGCCGATGCGTTCCATGTCATCGCCTGGGCCACCGAGGCGCTCGATGAGGTGCGCCGGGCCGTGTGGAACCAGGCCCGCGCGCTGGCCCGTGGCGAGGACAAGCGGCCGCGGGGCCGCCCGCGGTCCGATGCCCCGGCCCGACCCGGGCACGAGCGGGCCCGGGCGCTCAAAGGAGCCCGGTACGCGTTGTGGAAGAACCCCGAAGACCTCACCGAACGGCAGGCCGAGAAGCTGGCCTGGATCGCCACCAGCCACCCGATGCTCTACCGCGCCTACCTGCTCAAGGAAGGCCTGCGTCACGTAGTCAAAGTCAAAGGCGACGCCGGCAAGCAGGCCCTGGACCGCTGGCTGTCCTGGGCCGCCCGCTGCCGCATACCCACGTTCGTCGACCTCGGCCGCAAGATCCGCCGGCACCGCGCCACCATTGACGCCGCCCTCGAACACGACCTGTCCAACGCACTGATCGAGTCCACCAACACCAAGATCCGGCTGATCACCCGCATCGCCTTCGGCTTCAAGTCCACCGACGCCCTCATCGCCCTGGCCATGCTCTCCCTCGGCGGCTACCGGCCCGCCCTCCCCGGCCGAAACGTCAAATGATCACCCACAGATCGGGACGGAGAGCCGGTTTCCTCGGTCTTACTAGACAGTGCCCAAAACCGGTCGGACACTGCCGAGAACAGCTTGTCGACGAGGTCGGCCGGTCCCTCGACTTCGTCGAGATAGACCAGCATCGCTCGTTTGATGTGCTTGATGTTCATGCGGCCGGCGTTCGGGTTGGTCTCGACGCCGGACTGCATGCGCCACCCGAGGTAGGCAGTGGTCTCTTGGACGTAGGGAATGTGATCGCGGGCGATCTGGTGGTTGTCGACCTCGCGTCCGAGCAAGGTCTCTAGGTAGGCCGTGTAGAGGGGGGTGCGGGCGGTGGGGATGGCCTCGCCGAGCTTGTTGACGAGGTACAGCAAGATCGTCAGTTGCATCGGGTTGATGGCCAGCTGCGCGATGTGTTCCTCGGCGTCACCGCCGAGAAACACGCGGGCCAGCAGCCGCCGCTTGACGCGCTGGACGTTGTTCACATCGGCCCATTTGCGTAGGTAGGTCTGGCGCAACTCCGCGCCGAAAGGTTGCAGTCGGATGGACTCAAAGAGATCGGAGGAGGGCTCCGGGAGTCCGGTTGCGTTCGGCCGAGTAGTGAC
>SCQL01000029.1 GCA_004299235.1 bacterium | reverse complement strand
TCGGCGTGGGCCGCCCACGCCGATGATGCTCACCGGAGCACCAGGGTCGTCAGACTCGGCTATCACCACCGCGACCCGGCTCGTGCCCAGGTCGAGACCGACGGTTTTCTTCCGCCGCGACAAAACTGTGCTGAGATGCCTCCTGGAACGTATGGGGGATGTGTGGGCGGGTTGCCGAGGATTATATCGGCTGCCAGGCGTCTGTGGACCAGATTTTGTGGGTCCGAGAGGCGGCGGTGCTAGCTCTTGTGGTCAGGCAGGGGCGAGCGATGGCCGGATCAGCTACAGGTAGTGCCGGCGGATCGCTCCCAGGTTGTTGAAGATCCGCACGCCGAAAGCCACGATCGCGGCGATCGACAGGTCGACGCCGAGCTTGTCGCCGAAATAGGTGAGGCTCGCGGCCAGGGTCATGTTGGTGAGCAGGCCGCTGAAGAACACCCGCGGTTCGAACGTGCCCGCGATGTAGGCCTTGAACGCGCCGAAGATGGAATCCAGCGCCGCCAGCAGGGCGACGGCGGTGTAGCGCGCGTACGTGATCGGGATCGTGACCGGAGAGAGCAGCCCGAGCAGCACGCCCAGGACCGCGAAAACGATCGCGACGACGATTACTTGCATACGGCCGCGGGACTGGGTGACGGTGGCGAAGTGGTGCCCGGTGATGGCGAAGGAGCCGCCGCCTCGCGCGACTTGTACGCGACCGCGGGCTCGGCGGGGTTCATCACGTTGACGTACGCCAGGTCGGACGAGTTGTAGTCCACGTTCCCGTTGCCGTTGATGGCTTTCAGGGCCGCCAGCTTGTCGTGAAGCGACGCGAACTCCTCGGGGGTCAGCACGCGGCCAAAATAAACCTTCCATCCGCGCTTGGCCTCGAGGGTCAGCACGCCGCACGAGTCGAAGGTGAACCCGCCGACCTCCTGTCCGATCAATGACGGGAGCTCGCGTTGGATGTTGACCAGGGCGGTCAGCAGCAGCGGGTCGAGCGGCCGGGCGCCCGCTTTCGGGTCCGCTCCGCCCGGACCCTGAACGTCGACCAGGGCGCCGGCGGCCGAGGCCGGGCCGAGGACGACCGCCTGGCTCGACAGCAGGAAGAGCTTGCTGCTCTTGCCCGCGTGGTAGGCCGCGACGGGCTGCCACTCGCTGATCTGGATCAGGATCGTGCCCGGCAGCCGCGGCTCGACGGAGGCCGTCCGCACCCAGGTCTGGTCCAGCAGGCGCTGCCGGTCCGCCTCGCCGTCCACCGCCAGCACCGACCGACCCTCGCCGAGACCCAGGACGCGTGCCACCTCCGCCCTGGTCATGTGATGCGCGCCGGCGACCTCCACCGCCCGCACGGAAAGGGCCGGGCCGAACCACAGCCAAGCCAGCAGCGCCGCTTCGGCGACCGCCGCCCCCACCGCCAGCCCGCGCCACGCCCAGCGCACATCGGGTTCGCGCAGGGCCTTCTCCGATCGCGTCCACAGCTGGCCCTTCAGCGGTCCAGATGGTTCGAGGCTGCGCCGCCAGTCGATCCGCGGCATCAGCGAACGGCGCCGGCGGAACTTCATCCGGCGGCCGGCCCGACGTGGCGCTGATGGCGGCCCATCGCATGGTCGACGAGGCGCTGGCACAGGTCGTCGAACGCGATCCCCGCCGCTCGGGCCGCGTCCGGCAGCAGCGAGAGCTCGGTGAGGCCCGGCACCGTGTTGACCTCCAGGATCCACGGCGTGGCCTGGGCGTCGACGATGATGTCGACCCGCCCCATGCCCGCGCACCCGAGCTCTGTGAAGGCGCGCCCGGCGGCTTCGGACGCCGCGACTCGAGCGGCCTCCGGGATTCGCGCCGGGATGATGTGATGCGATTTGCCGGCGGTGTACTTGGCGTCGTAGTCGTAGACGGGGTTGTCGCTGACGATCTCCAGGGTCGGCAGCACCTGTAAGGCAGGCGTCGCCAGGACGCCGATCGTGATCTCCGTCCCCGCCGCGAAGCGCTGGACCAGGACGCGCCTGTCGTAACGTCCCGCCAGCACCAGCCCGCTGGCGACGGCGTCGGCGTCCTTCGCGATCGTGAGCCCGATCGTCGACCCTTCGCTGACGGGTTTCACCACCAGGGGCAGGCCGAACTTCGCCACCAGGCGCTCGACCAAGCCCGCGCCGACCCCCTCTTTGATCTCGAGCTCCTCGAGCTCCGGAATTTTCAGCCCAGCCCCGGCCATGACCGCGCTCGCGCGGGCCTTGTCCATGCACAGCGCCGACGCCAGCACCCCTGAGCCCGTGTAAGGCAGCCCCAGCAGCTCCAGCATCCCCTGCACCGTGCCGTCCTCGCCCAGGCGGCCGTGCAGGGCGTTGAAGACGCAATCAAAGCCGCCGTCGCGGAGCACGTCCCACGTTTTCAGGTCGAGGTCGACGCCGGTGACATCATGGCCGCGGGCCCGCAACGCGGTCTCGACCTCCGCGCCCGAGCGCAGCGATACCTCACGCTCCGCCGACCGGCCGCCGCGAATGACCGCCAGCTTCACGATTGCCCGGCGGGGGGGAAGTCCCTACCGCTCCAGCGCCCCACCAGCTCGACCTCCGGCTCCAGCTCCACGTTGAAGCGCAGCCGGACCGCGCTGCGTGCGTGCTCGATGAGCCGCCTCACATCGGCCGCGCTCGCGCCACCTTCGTTGACGATGAAGTTGCCGTGGAGGTCCGAGATGACGGCAGCGCCCTCCCGCGCACCCTTCAGGCCCGCTGCCTGCACCAGCCTGCCGGCGGAGTCGCCAGGCGGATTCTTGAACACGCTGCCGCAGTTCTTGGTCTTGATCGGCTGCGTTGCGTTGCGCTCCTTGGTGAGCTTGGCCATGACCCGCTTCACCTCCTCCCCATCGCCTCGCCCGAGCCGCACCGTCGCCGCGACCACGAGCCCGCCCTTGAGCGGGCCGTTGCGCAGGGCCGATGTGCGGTAGCCGAGCTCGAGGTCGGCCGGACTCCAGGTCTGCGCGCCCGCGCCCGGCATGAAACCGCTCACCTCCACCAGGACCTCTCGAAGCTCCCTGCCCCAGCAGCCGGCGTTTTGATAGACCGCTCCGCCGACCGTGCCCGGGACGCCGATCGCAAACTCGAAACCGCGCAGGCCGGCGTCGGCGACGATTCGAGCCAGCCGCATCATCTTCAAGCCCGCCCCGGCTCGCACCCGCGTGCCGTCGATGCGATGGTCGCGGTTGACGACCCTGAGGACCAGGCCCTCGACCCCCCTGTCGGCGATGAGCAGGTTCGTGCCCGCGCCGAGCAGAAGGCAAGGGATCGCGCGCTCCTGGCAGCCTTCGATGGCTTTCTGGATGACTTCCACGCGGGGTGTCTCGAGGAAGAATTCAGCCGGGCCGCCGATGCCGAAAGACGTGCGCGAAGCCAGCGGCTCGTCCTCTCGCACCCCCGGCAGGGCCCGCAGCCAGGCGAGCTTAGACGCGATGCGCCAGCTCATCGCCCAACTTCGTGATGTCACCAGCGCCCATCAGGAGCAGAAGGTCGCCCGGCCCGACCAGGCCTTCCAGCTCCTCCCTCGCGGTTTGGAAGTCACCGACGTACGAGGCCCCTCGAATGGAATGCGCGAGGTCTGAGGCCCTGACCCCCGAGGTGTTTTCCTCGCCCGCGCCGTAAACGTCCAGGACCAGCACCTTGTCCGCGCCGCCGAACGCGCGCGAGAAGCCGTGCATGAGAGCGGCAAGTCGCGAGTAGCGATGGGGTTGAAAGACCACGATCAACCGCCGGTGCCGCAGCTCTCGCGCGGCCTCGATCGTCGCCCTCACCTTCGTCGGATGGTGCGCGTAGTCGTCGTAGACCGCGGCGCCCTGGAAGGCGCCGATGAGCTCGAGGCGCCGATGGGCGCCCGGAAAGCTCTCCAGCCCTGCGGCGACGTCGGCAAATCCGATCCCGAGCTCCAGCGCCATGGCCGCGGCGGCGGTCGCGTTCTGGATGTTGTGGCGGCCGGGCTGCCGCAGGTTGACCCGCCCGAGCTCGGTGGCGCCGTGATGGATGGGAAATGGACGGACCGGTTCGCAGCGATAGGTCGCATCGTCGCGAAACCCGTAAGTCACCCTGCGCGCCGCCGGCTTCAGTCCTCGCGCCAGTTCGTCGTCCGCGCACACGATCGCCAGGCCGTCGGCCGGCAGCCCCGCGATGAATTTCGCGAACAGATCGCGCACGGCGCCGACATCCTTGAATTGGTCGGGGTGGTCGAGCTCGATATTGGTGACGATCGCCCGTCGCGGGTGGTGAAGCGTGAGCGTGCCGTCCGACTCGTCCGTCTCCGCCACCAGCCACTCCGACTTGCCGGCCCGCGCGCTCGCCCCGTCGCCCACCAGCACCGTCGGGTCGTACCCGGCCGTGACCATGATGTGGCCGAGCATGTGCGTCACCGTCGTCTTGCCGGCCGTCCCGGCGACCGCGATCGAGTCCGAGGCGCCGATGAGCTCCGCCAGCATCTCGGCGCGGCTCAGCACCTTGACCCCCATCGCTCGCGCCGCGTCCAGCTCCGGCGAGCTCTTGATGGCGCCGCTGTAGACGAGCAGGTCCTGGAACAGCACGTGCTCGGGGTCGTGGCCGACCAGGATCCGCGCGCCGGCGTCCTCCAGCTCGGCGGTCGTCTCCGAGGCTTTCGCGTCGCACCCGCTGACCTCGTCGCCGCGCGCGAGGAACACACGCGCCAGCGCCGAGACCCCGGCGCCCCCGGCGCCCATCAGGTGGACCTTCATTTGCGGATCACGGAACGTAAAACCGCCAGCACCCGGCCTGCGGCGTCACGCCTGCCCGCCGCGGCCGACGCCTTGGCCATCGCGCGAAGGCGGTCGGGACTCAGGCCGTCGATCGCCGCGACCAGGTTCTTGCCGCTCAGCTCGGAATCCCCGATGCGGATGGCGGCGCCCGCGTCGACCATGGCGGCGGCGTTTGGCTCCTGGTGCCCGCCGCCAAACGTGCCCGGGATGAGCACCATCGGCAGGCCGACGGCGGCGGCTTCCGCGATCGTCCCCACGCCCGCCCGGCTGACGACCAGGTCGGCGCGAGCCATCAATCCCGGCATGTCGTCGCTGAAGGCCAGGCCGTGGTAGTGCGCGTTCGAATACTTCGCCACACCGCCGGCGCCCTGGTGTCCCGCGACGTGATAGACCTCATCGAATCGCCGGCAGAGGTCCTGCAGGGCAGCCCACACCGCGAGGTTCAACTTCCGCGCACCCTGGCTGCCGCCGGTGACCAGGAGGCAGCGCGGCGGCACGGCCGGGGTGCGCGGCTCGAAGCCCTCACGCAGCGGCACCCCGGTCAAGATGACCCCGCGGCGCCGGATCCGCTTCTCGGTCCCCGGCAGGGTCGTGCAGATGGCGGCGGCGCCGCCGGCGAAGAGCCGCGTCGCCAATCCGGGCCGCACATCCTTCTCGTGCAGGACGTAGGGGATGCCGCGCATGCGGGCGGCAGCGACCGCCGGCGCCATCACATAACCGCCCATGCCGAGGACCACGTCCGGCCGGAAGCGGTCGACGATGCGCAGTCCGGCGCGCAGGGCGGCAGGGATGACCACAGGCAGGGCGAGATTCTTCCAGACCGCGTCCCGGTCGAGCCCACGCACGTTGACCGTCGCCAGCTCGAAGCCGGCGGCAGGCACGAGCCGCTCCTCGGGGCCGCCTTTGCGGCCGACCAGCAGCACATCACCGTCCGGTGCCTCAGCGCGAAACGCTCGCGCGACCGCGAGCGCCGGATAGAGGTGCCCGCCGGTCCCGCCGCCAGCGATCAAAAGTCTCATCTGACTTCCCTTTATCTGCTAATGCTGAGCCTGAACCCAGACGGGCGATGCTCAACAACACGCCGACCGCCGCTAAAGACGTCGCCAGCGCGGTGCCGCCATAGCTGAAGAACGGTAGCGGCACTCCGGTGATCGGCAGCGTGTTGGTGACCGTCGCCATGTTCAACAGGGCCTCGAAAGCGATCCAGGTGGTGATCGCCGCCGCCAGTCCGAGACCGAAGCGGTCGGGCGCGCGCAGCGCCGCCCGGTAACCGCGAATGCCGAAGAAGAGGA
The DNA here is from genome assembly GCA_004299235.1 of bacterium. Taxonomy (NCBI): domain Bacteria; species bacterium. The sequence goes on along the minus strand of SCQL01000029.1, from coordinate 89,656 downwards.
ACCCGAGCATGACCAGCGTGGTGCCGACGAGGCCGGTCTCCTCGCCGACGATGGCGAAGATGAAGTCGGTGTGCGCCTCGGGCAGCCAGCCGTACTTTTCGACCGAGTGGCCGATGCCGACGCCGAAGAATCCGCCCGACCCCAGGCCGTACAGCGCCTGGGTCGACTGGAATCCGGCGCCCAGTGGATCGGCGAACGGGTTCTTGTACGCCGCCAGCCGGGCGAACCGGTAAGGCTCGAGCAGGGTCAACGCCATGAACCCCAGTCCGAGGGCTCCCACCAGCAGGACCACATGCCGGAAGCGGCCGCCGCCCGCCCAATACACGCTGAGGAAGATCGCGACCGTGACGATCGCCGTGCCGAGGTCCTTCTCGAGCATCAGGAGGACCAGCACGCCGGCGAGCATCGCGGCGAACGGCACGAACGCTTTCTGAAAATCGCCGATGCGCGCCGCGTTCCGATCGATCCAGTGGGCGACGAACACGGCGAAGGCGAGCTTGCCGAGTTCGGACGGCTGAAACGTGCCGAGCGGGCCGGCGTCGAACCAGCGGCGAGCGCCGTTGACGGTGACGCCCAGATGAGGCACCAGCACGAGCAGCATGAGCAGGGCCGCGGCCACCGCGCCCGCCGGCGCCAGCGGTCGCAGGCGGCGATAGTCGATGCGGCTGAGCACAAAGAGCGCCACGAAGCCGATCAGCATCCATGCCGCCTGGCGTTCTGCGTAGTAGAAGGCCGACTGGTGCTGCGTGTAGGCAAACGCCACGCTGGCGCTCGTGACCATGACGAGGCCCGCGCCGCAAAGCAGCACCGTCGTGAACAGGAGCAGGCGGTCGGGCTGCCGCCCCTCACGGGCGACGCTCATCTGGTCCGCGCCCGGCAGCTCACGGCGCGTGCCTCTTGCGGACCAGGTCTTTGAACCGCCGGCCCCGATCCTCGTAGTCCTGGAACATGTCGAAGCTCTTGTAGGCGGGGCTGAAGAGGACCACGCCGCCCCGCCGCGCCAGTCCCGCCGCCGCCGCAACCGCCTCCTCGAGGCCGGTGGCTCGAACCACCTTTGGATGGCCGCGGAGCTCACGCGCGAGGAGGTCCGCCGAGGCGCCGACCAGCACGACCGCTTCGGTGTTGGCCAGCACGTCGGCGACCCAGTCATGCAGCTCGAAACCGCTGCCGTAGCCACCCGCGATCAGCACCACCGGCGCCCCCGGGAAGGCGCTCAGCGCCACCCGCCCCGCGTCGGGGTTGGTGGCCTTGGAGTCGTTGTACCAGCGCACACCGGCCCACTCGCCCACGAGCTCGAGGCGGTGCTCGACGCCTTTGAAGGCACGAATCGCGGCCTCGATGGCGCCGTCGGTCAGGCCGGCGATCCGTCCCACCGCGGCGGCCGCGAGAGCGTTCTCCAGGTTGTGCCGCCCGGGCAGCGGCATCGGCGGGATGGGCTGGTGCTGGTCGAACCACACCACGTGGGCGCGTGTGCGATCGGCCAGCCGGCGGCAGGTCTCATCGCGCCCGTTGAGGACCGCGAAATCGCCGGCGCCGGCGAACTCGACGGCCCGAGCCTTCAGGTCGATGTAGCGCTCGAGAGTGCCGTGACGGTCGAGATGGTCGGGCGTGACGTTCAGGATCACGCCGACGTGCAGGCGTGGCTTGTCGACCGATTCCAGCTGGAAGCTCGACAGCTCGAGCACGATCCAGTGCTGGGCGGTGATCTCGTCGAGGCGATCGAGGACGGTGTCCCCGATATTGCCGCCGACCACCACCGGACGGTCACCTTCGGACAGCACGGCGCCGATCAGCGCCGTCGTCGTCGTCTTGCCGTTGGTGCCCGTGATCCCGACCACGGAGCCGGGGCACAGCTTGAGGAACAGGTCGATCTCGCTGGACACCGCCACCCCCAGGGCGCGCGCGCGGTCCAAGAGCGGGGCGTCCCAGGGCACTCCGGGACTGGCATAGACGGCATCGACACCGTCCAGCACCGCATCGTCATAGCCGCCCAGCACGAGGTCCACGCCGGGAGGCATCCGCGCGATGTGTTCGCCAAGCTGTTCTGCGGGCTTGCGATCGGCGACGCGGACCTTTTCGCCCGCGCCCACGAGGTGGTTGGCCAGCGCCACGCCGCTGCGCGCCGCGCCCACCACGAGGACGGTCACATGACCAGCCGCGCGAATGCGGCCGCGGCCAGCGCCGAGATGAGCCCCGCGCCCCAGAAGGAGAGCGCGATGCGGTTCTCAGACCAACCCTCATGGTGGAACGTGTAGTGAATCGGGGTCATCTTGAAAACGCGGCGTCCGCCGCTGGCTTTGAAGTAAGCCACCTGAATGATGACAGACAGCGTCTCCAGCACAAACACCAGACCGAGCAGCGGCAGGAGCACCAAAAAGCCCTGCTGCACCGCCATCGCCGCCAGCGCGTAGCCGATCGCGAGCGCGCCGGTGTCGCCCATGAAGACGTGCGCCGGGTGGCGATTGAAAACCAGGAACGCGACCAGCGCGCCGCACAGGGTCATCGCCACCGCTTTCTCGCCGGCGGGCGCGCCGGACATGAGCAGCACCAGGGCCGCGAGGGCGATGGCCGAGAGGCCGCCCGCCAGCCCGTCCATGCCGTCGGTGAGGTTCACCGCGTTGGCGGTGCCGAGGATCGCCACGACCGCGAGCGGAAAGAGCAGCCACGGCGACGAGGGGAGGAAGAGCTGGTGCCCGCTGCCCTGGGTCAGGGCCAGCACCGCGACGGGAACGGCGAGCACGGCCTGGATCGGGAATTTGAGGCGCGCGGGGATGCCCCGCGCCCCGACCTGGAGCTTGCTGCGATCGTCCGCGAAACCGATGAGGCCGCCTGCGACCAGCCCGCCCGTGGCGGGCAGGGCTCCAGGGTGGTGACCGGCGATCGACGCGAGCACCCCGGCCGCAATGCCGAGGACGACGAACAGGATGCCGCCGCCGGTGGGCGTCCCCGCTTTCCTCTGGTGGCTCTCGGGCAGCTCCGCCTGGATGACCTGCCCGGATCGCCAACCGCGCAGCGCCCGGATCATCCAGGGATAGAGGACGAGCGAGAGACTGAGGGCGACGGCGAATGTGATCGCGTCTAGAAGCATGTCTGCTTCACGGCGCGGTCAGCTGCCTGACCACGTCGTCCAGGCGGATCCCGTGCGATGCCTTCACCAGCACGCGGTCGCCCTCGCGTGCGTTCCGGCGCACCCAGGCCACCGCGGCGGGTCGATCGGGCACGAGCTCCGCTCGAGCCGACTGGGCGAGGATCCGGCCGCTATCGCCATCGAGAACGCACACCGCGTCGAAAACCTCTGCCGCGCGCCGGCCGACCTGGCGATGCGATTCCTCCGCCAGCGCGCCGAGCTCGCCCATCTCCCCGAGCACCGCCAGCAGGCGTCCCCGGCGCGGGCTTTCGGCCAGCGCCTCGAAGGCCGCGAGCATCGATTCCGGACTGGCGTTGTACGCGTCGTCGATGATCGAGAAGCCTGCCTTGGTCGGCAGGACCTCCATCCGGTGCTCGACGGCGACGTGCTCCAGCGCCTCGGCCCCCTCCGCGATCGGCACGCCGGCGAACTCGCCGGCGGCCAGCGCCGCCAGCGCGTTGCGAACCTGGTGCCGCCCGTCGAGCATGAGCCGGACATCGACGCCGCGGACGGAGAACTGCGACCCGCCGCCGGTGCGTGTCCGATAACCCTCCGCGCGAAAGACGCCGCCGCCGAAGCCGAAGCTCACGACCCTGGCCGCGGTCATGTCCGCCAGCAGCGGGAAGAACCGATCGTCGGCGTTGAGCACCGCGAGCCCATCCTGCGGCAGCGTGGCCAGAAGCTCGCCCTTGGCGCGTGCCAGGTCTTCTTGCGACTTGAAGAACTCCATATGCACGCTGCCGATGTTGGTGATGATCCCCACCGAGGGCCGCGCCAGGGCGGCCAGGCGCGCGATGTCACCGGCGTGCTGCATGCCCATCTCCAGGACGAGCGCGGTGTGCTCCGGTTCGAGGCCCAGCATGGTCAGCGGCACGCCGGTCTCGGTGTTGAGGTTGCCCATCGTGCGCAGGACGTTGAAACGCTTGGCCAGGATCGCCCAGACCATCTCCTTGGTCGAGGTCTTGCCGTTGCTGCCGGTGACGGCGACGACCAGCGGCCTCACGCGGCGCAGGACGTGACCGGCGAGCGCGTAGAGCGCCTCCCAGGTGCTGGGGACGACGATTTGAACGACGCCTGACGCAAGCTCGGCCTTTTGCTCGACCACCAGGGCCGCCGCGCCGCGCGCGATCGCGTCCTCAGTGAACCGGTGCCCGTCCATCTCCGCGCCGCGCAGCGCAAAGAACAGGCCGCCCTGCTTCACCTCGCGCGAGTCGGTGTGAAACGTCGAGAACGTGTTACCGACCTGGGTGCCGCCGGCCTCGCCGCCTCCGGTCGCCTCGAGGATCTCGAGAAGTGTCAAACGCACCTGAGTAGAATCGCACCCGCGCCCTAGCGCGGGTCGGGCGTGATGTGCCAGTCGACGACCATGGTCTGGGCGATCTGCTGCCAGATGGGCGCCGCCGTGATGTAGCCGTCGTTCAGCGTCCAGTCGCGATCGCTGCCGGGGTAGTGCGGCTTCCTGACCACGACCAGCATCGTGAACTTCGGATGCTGCGCCGGCAGGAATCCGACGTATGACGTCCACACGTCCTGGGTGTACTGGCCGTTGACGGGGATCTGCGCCGTGCCCGTCTTGCCCGTCTGGTCGAGCTCGAAGCCCTTGACGCGCGCCTTCCAGCCCGAGCCGTGCTGCACCACCGCTTCCATCATCGTGGTCATCTGCTGCGCGGTTTCGGGGCTGATGACCTGGCGCTGCGGCTGGAGCAGCAGCGGGTTGACCCTGGTGCCGACGCGCTCGACCACGTGCGGCGGTGCGTAACGCCCCCCGTTGGCGACCACGTTGATCGCCGCCAGCATCTGGACCATGTTGACGTCGATGCCCTGGCCGAATGAGGCGGTCGCGTACTGCGAGTCGGCCATCTGGTCCGCCGGCGGCGGCAGGATGGAGCTCTCGCCGGCGACGTCGATGCCGCTCGCCTTGGTCAGGCCGAAGCCCTGCAGGTTGCCGTAGAACGCCGCGTGCCCCTCGGCCTGCATCGCCTTCATGGCGCCCACGTTGAGCGAGTGCTCGAGCACGTACGTGTAGTCGACATTGCCGTGGTTGCGGCGGTCCCAGTCGTAGATGCGATAGCCGCCCACGTTCACATACCCGGGATCGTTGATCACCGTGCCCGGGGCGATGGCGCCCGCGTTGAGGGCCCCGGACAGGGTCACCACCTTCATCACGGAACCGGGCTCGTAGGCGTAGCTCGAGATGTTGTCCTTGAACAGCGCCGCATCCGTGTGGTTGAAATTGTTGGCGTCGTAGCTCGGGTAGTCGGCCCAGGCGATGATGCCGCCCGTGGACGGATCCATGATCAGCACGCTGCCACTCTCGGCGCGGTCCCTCTTCACCCCTTCGGCGAGCGCCTGCTCGGCGGCGTACTGGACGTTGGCGTCGAGCGAGAGCACAAGGTCCGAGCCGTTGACCGGGTCCTGGTGGGTGTGCGAGCCGAGGACGATCTCGCGATTGGCCAGATCGCGGTAGCTGGAGATGTAGCCCGGCGTCCCGGCCAGCTGGTTCTGGTAGTAAGCCTCGAGGCCGTACTGGCCCTCGCCGTTGTAGTTGACGAAGCCCAGCAGGTTGGCCGCGAGCGTAGAGCCGGGCGCGATGCCTGGGAGGTACGCACGCTGGGTCTCGTCCTCCAGTCCGACCCCCGGCAGCTTCAGCGCGCGGAGGCGGTCCGCCTTGTCCTTCGAGAACCGGCGCGAGATGTACGCGAACTTGGCGCCGGACTCGAGCGTCTTCATGACGGAGGACTGATCGACGCCGAGAACCGCGGCCAGACCACCGGCGACGCGCTCTCTATCCCCGGAGGCGATCTGGTCAGGCGAGACGAACGCGGAGTAGACCGTCGTGTTGACGACGAGCTGGGTCATGCTGCGGTCGAAGATCGCGCCCCTGGCGGCGGGCAGCTCGACGACCTCGTGGTACTGCGCCTGCGCCTGCTCCGCGAGCTGGCCGTGGCGCCACACCTGCCAGTAGGCGAGGCGCGTCCAGACCATGCCGGCCAGGAGCAGAGCCACCACGAGCATCGCCGAGATGCGCAGCCGAGTCGAACCCACGCGTTCGACGCGCGTGGGGCCCCTCGACCGGAGCCCTACCGCCACTACCGACTGGCCGCCAGCACGTCGCGGGTGCCGCCGACCGTGTTGACCACGGCAGCCACGGCCCGCTCCCACAACGGAGCCGTATCCCCGGGGGACGCCCCGACCGGGGCCGCCAGGTCGATCGCCACCTGCTGCCCCGCGACGTAGGTTGCCGGCACCGCCCGCTGCATGCCGCTCTGCGCGGCCTGCTGCTCGACCTGCGCCGGCGCGTGCAGCGTCACCTCCTGGTACCGCAGCTGGTCCTGCTCCGCGATGAGCTGGCGCTGCTGGTCCTGAAGGCGGGCGATGTCATAGGACGATTGCGTGACCTCGGCGGCGATCGCCAGGTAGAAGAAGACGGCGATGAGCACCGCCCCGACGCCCAGGTAGGCGTGGCCGAACGAGTTCAGCCGCAGCCGATCGGCCGCAGCTGAGCTCGCCACCTGTACGAAGCCGCGCGTGCGCCGCCGCCGCCGGACGGGGAGGTGCTGCGCGCCGGCTGTGCCCAGGCGGCGCCGAGTCAATATCCGGGTCGATGTCAAGACGTGTGCCTCATTGATTTGCTGGGACGATGGCAAGTTCTGTGGTCCTCACCGCACCTCTCCCCGAGGGAGACGGCGTCGGCGTGGTGCCTGGTGGCCGGCGGGGTTGGGCCGGCCACCAGGACTTGTGGGGTTAGAGCCGTTCCGCCACCCTGAGGCGCGCCGAGCGAGCGCGAGGGTTGGAGGCGACCTCCTCTTCGGAGGGCCGCACGGGTCGGCGGGTGATGATGCGGAGGGTGGCCCGGTGGCCGCAGGTGCAGACTGGCTGCTGGGGTGGGCAGATGCAGTCTTTGGACTCGACGTTGAAGAATGACTTGACCAAGCGGTCTTCCAGGGAATGGAAGCTGATCGTCGCCATACGACCACCGGGTTTGAGAATCGAAAGAGCTGCTCTGAGTCCTGCCTCGATCTCGCCGAGCTCGTCGTTGACGGCTATGCGGAGGCCTTGAAAGGTCCTGGTCGCCACGTGGATGTCGCGCGGCCAGGCCTTCCTTGGGATGGCGGCTTCGACCGCCTGAGCCAGATCGCGCGTGGTGCGGAGCGGGCGCCGCGCCACGATGAACTGTGCGATCCGGCGAGCCCAACGCTCCTCGCCGTACTGACGGACGATGCGCTCGATCTCGCGCGCGTCGTAATGGTTGACGATCTGCGCCGCGGTGAGAGTGGCGCCCGGATCCATGCGCATGTCGAGCGGTCCCTCGGCGCGGAAGCTGAACCCGCGCTCGGGGGCGTCGATCTGGTTGCTGGACAGGCCGAAGTCGAAGAGCGTCAGGTCGGCCGCCTCGAACCCGTTCTGCGCGCTGATCGCGCCGAGTTCGGAGAAGCGCCCGTGGACGACGACCGCCGCCAACCCATATGGCGCCAGCGCCATCCGTCCAGCCTGGACGGCAGCCGGATCGCGGTCGATCCCGAGCAGCCGGCCGCCTGGTGTGATCTTCTCCAGGATCTGGCGGGCGTGACCCGCCTGCCCGAGGGTGCAGTCGATCGCGACCGCGCCCGCTCGGGGCTGGAGCAGCTCTATTACCTCTTGTAAAAGTGCAGGTTGGTGCGAGCTAATGCCCTGAGATCACCCTGTCAGCGAATTCCGTAAACCGCCCTTGTGCGTCTGTGCTGTAGCTGTCCCATCTGGCCTCGGGCCAAATCTCCACCCGCGAACCGGTGCCGATGACCACTGCCGTCGACGGCGTCTCGATCCCCGCCAACCGGCGCTGCTCCGGCTGCAAGCTGATCCGGCCCTGGCCATCCGGCTCGAACGGGTCCGAGAGCGGATAGAGGGTGCGCGCCAGCGCGCGATGGTCCGGTCCAGGCAGCGGGCTGCGCAGCTCCTGTGCCAGCGCCGCCCAGAGGTCCGGCGGATAGATCGCCAGGACGTTGTCCTGGCTCACCGAGACGAAGCTCCCTTCCTGGAGCTGCTTGCGGAAGGCGGCCGGGATGGCCAGCCTCCCCTTGTCGTCCACTCGAACACGATGCGCTCCTGTGAACACTCATCGCGCCTGCCAATACTGGCGGACGGCTCGATCCTGGCGGGCGCACAGCCCGCAGCCGCAGCCGTGGAGCTCAAGCGGCAGACGGTTGCCGAACTTGTCGAACCGCTGGCTCAAGCCGGCTGCCAGGCCACGGGAATCGTCGACATCGCGGCTGCGGGGAGAAGTGGCGTAGAGGAGGTGTATGGCGTGCCGTACTTGGACGTAGGGTGCGACGGATGCTTCCACGTTTGCTTGATTCACCACTTCTCCCCACTGATCACCGCGATTCGCCGCAAAACGTATCAATGGGAGACGGAACTGTCAATACCTTTACCACAAGATGTAGTGAGGCTCTTCAGCCCCTACGGGAGGGCGGCCACAACATCTTGTGTTATGGCCCTATCGAGGGCCTAGATGGTGGGCCGAAACGTGATAGTCCCGAACATTAGTTTGTATCCCACGCCAACCGGCACCCCAGACCCTCCACGAATTGCTTACCCGCTGCGCTTGAGCAAACCCATCCGTTTGGCCCGGTTTTCGGCCCAGCCGAAGATCAGGATGCTGATCGGGATCATGACCGCGCCCATGGCCAGCAGCGCCCCGATCGTCGGCAGCTGGTCGCGCAGGTCAACGCCTTCGAGCAGGCTGCGGCGGATCCCGGCGAGCGCATAGGTGAGCGGGCTGGCGGCGCCGGCGATCTGCATCGGCAGGGGCAGCACGCTGAGCGGGTAATAGACGCCGGACACCAGGAGCAAGAAGCCCTGCAGGGCGACCGACATCTGCTCTCCCTTCTGGGGCGAGAGCAGCGGCAGCACCGAGGTGAGGATGCTGAGCCCGATCAGAGGCACCGTCGAAGCCGCGAGCACCGCGAGGGCGGCAAGGATGTCGGCGTGGGAGAAGTCCAGCTTGAATATCACCACGGCGATCAGAAGGACGACGAGGGTCCGCGCGAGGCCGTAGCCGATGGCGAACAGGCAGATACCGAAGAGGTGGGTGACCCGTTTGACCGGCGCCATGAAGGTGTATTCGATCGTGCCCTCCCATCGCTCCCATGCGATCGCGTACGCCGCCTCCATGAAGACGAGCGACAGGTATCCCCACAACAGCGCGCCGATCAGGAGGTAGAGCTGGGCCCGGCGCAGGTCGAACGAACCGCCTGCCGCTCCCAGCGCGCCCAGGCCCGAGGCGAGATAGCCGATCGAAAGCACGCTGACCAGGCTGTAGAAGAGCCATACCACCTCCCACACCCAGTAACGCCTGACGACGTGCATCTGCCGCTCGGCGAAGCCGAATAGCGCGTTGAGCTCGACGTGCCGTATACCCACGCTCATCAGCCCTCTCCCTCTTCCCCATCGGTGTCGAAGCGCTTGCCGGTCAGGTGCATGAAAACGTCCTCCAGCGTGGCGGCGCCGCCGCTACCGGCATGGCGCCGGCACAGGTCCACCGGGCTGCCGTCGGCGAGGACCCGGCCGCCATCCATCATCAGCACCCGGTCACAGAGCGCCGCGGCTTCGTCCATGTCGTGCGTGCAGAGCAGGACGGTGACCTCGCGCTCCGCCCGCAGCGCCTGCAGGAGGGCCTGGACCTCCTTCTTGGATCGAGGATCGAGACCCGTGGTCGGCTCGTCCATCAAGAGGAGCGATGGCGCCGTCAGGAAGCTGCGCGCGATCGCCACCTTCTGCTGCTGGCCGCGCGAGAGCTGCTTCATCGGCTGGTCGACCGTGTCCAGCGGCAGTCCGAGCCGCTCGAGTATCTCCAGCACGCGCTGGCGCGTGCCGGCGGCGCCGCCCCCGTAGAGGCGCGCGGCGTAGAGCATGTTCTCCCAGGGGCTCAGCTCCTTGAAGAAGGCCGCCTCGACCGAAACCCGGTTGACGTGGCGGCGCACCGGCAACGGCTCGGCGACCACGTCCCAACCGAACACCAGCGCGCGGCCGGCGTCCGGCGTGAGCAGCGTGCCGAGTATCCGGATCAGCGTCGACTTGCCGCTCCCGTTCGGACCGAGGATGCCGGTGACGCCCCCCGCCTCGACGACCAGGTCGAGCTCGTGGAGCGCCACCTTGTCCTTCCATCCGAGCCGCCACCAGGGCGCGCCGGCGTCGCGCTCGCGGCGCCGAAACGCTTTCCTGACACCCTGAATCTCAATCGCTGTTACCGACATGACTCGCTCCTGAACATTCCGATACAAAAAGAAAGGACCGCGCGGTGCCCAACAACCGCACGGTCCTCTGTCGGTGCTTGCTTGCTTCTAGGTCTCGATCACCGGTGAAGGGTTAATGTGCGGTTCTGGAGAAGGCAGACTTCGCCCCTGGCGGCGAAGCTCAGCTTCTCGATGCCACACATTGGTCGCTCCTTACTAATGGCTGGAGATGCGCCTACGGATCCCATCGACTGGACACACCCGGATGGGTGTGCAGTCCCCGCCAGGCTAAGCCCGGGTCGCGCCGAAGTCAAGAATCAATCTGGGCTGAGCTGACTCAGGACGAAGGCGAAGACGAACGCTTCCTCGCGCCACGACTCGTAGCGCCCCGACGGACCCGCGTGCCCCGCTCCCATCTGCGTCTTCAAGAGCACCGGGCCCTCGCCTCGGTTCACCACTCTCAGCTTGGCCACCCACTTCGCCGGCTCCCAGTACGAGACGCGCGGGTCGTTCAGGGCCGCCGTCACGAGCAGCGCCGGGTATTCGGCCGGATGCACGTTGTCGTAAGGCGAATAGCTCTTCATGTAGCGGTAGAACTCGGGGTCGGCCGGGTTTCCCCACTCGTCGAATTCATTGACGGTCAGCGGCAGCTTGTCATCGAGCATGGTGGTCAGCGCATCGACGAAAGGGACCTGGGCCACGGCGCACCTGAAAAGCTGCGGGCGCGCATTCAGGACGGCGCCGATGAGCAGGCCACCGGCGCTGCGGCCTCGGATCGCCAATCGCCGGGAGTTGGTGTACCCCTGAGCCATCAGCTCTTCCGCGCACGCGATGAAGTCTTTGAACGTGTTGGTCTTGTGCAGGAACTTGCCCTCCTCGTACCAGTCCCTCCCCAACTCGCCACCACCCCGCACGTGGGCGGTGGCAAAGACGAAACCGCGGTCCAGCATGCCCAGCCGGACCGGGTCGAACATCGGGTCGTTGGACAGCTCGTAGGCGCCATACCCGTTCAGCAGGGTCGGGTTCGTCCCGTCTTTTTGCAGGCCGCGCCTGTGGACGACCGACATGGGCACCCGGACCCCGTCTGGCGCCACCGCCCACAGGCGCTCGGTGACATAGTCAGCACGGTTGTAGCCACCACGGACGGGCTGCTCCTTGACGATCGTCCGCCGCCGCGTGCGCATGTCGTAATCCACAGCCGAGAAAGGCGCCGTCAGCGACGTGTAGAAGAAGCGCGTCACGGCACTGTCGTATGCGGGGCTGGAGCCTGGGAAGGCGGTGTAGGCGGCATCGGGCTGTTCGACGATGTGCGTCTGTGCGGTCGCGCAGTCGAGCACCTCGAGCCTCTGCATTCCGTCTGAGCGCTCGCCCAGGACCACGTGCCCGATGTGCACGTCGGTGAAGTTGAGGCGCACGCCGGGACGCTCCGGCACGACCTCGACCCACGAGTCCCGGCCTGGGCTCGCCACGGGCGCCGCCATGAGCCGGAAGTTGCGCGCCCCGTCGTTGGTCAGGATGAGGAATCGGTCCTGCTGGTGGTCGACCGAATACTCGACGTCCTGGCGTCGCGGTTCGACGATGGCCGGCTCGGCCTCCGGCTGGTCGCTGCGCAGGACCCGGCACTCGCTGCTCACCTGGCTCGTGCTGCTGAAGATGATGTAGCGCTCGCTCTTGCTCAGCTCGACCGAAAGCTCGAAACGCTCGTCGTCCTCCTGCAGCACCAGGACGTCCTGCTCGCTTGAGGTGCCGAGCCTGTGCCGCCACACCTGGAAGGGGCGCATGGCGGCATCGGGCTTGACGTAGAAGAACGTTTTGCTGTCCGCCGCCCATGCGGCCCCGTAATAGACACCCCGGACCAAGTCGGGCAGATCGGCGCCGCGCGTCAGGTCACGAAGCCGAAGCTCGTGGAGCTCCGCGCCGCTGTGGTCGACGGCATACGCCAGCAGGTTTTCGTCCGGGCTCCGCTCGACGAAACCGAGCTCGAAGTAGTCGTGTCCCTGCGCCAGCTGGTTGCCGTCGAGCAGCACCTGCTCCGGTGCTTCCATCGATCCGCGACGCCGGCAGTAGATCTCGTAGTCCAGGCCCTCGACCGTGCGCGTGTAATTCCACCAGCCTTTGAAGCATGTTGGCGCGGACGTATCCGTCTCCTGGATGCGGCCGACGATCTCGCGATAAAGCCGCTCCTGGAGGTCTGAGGTCGGGGCCATGACGGCGTCGGTGTAGGCGTTCTCGGCCTCCAGGTACGCGATGACCTCCGGGTTGTCCTTCTCGCGCAGCCAGTAATAGGGATCGACCCGCCGATCTCCGTTCCGTTCGAGCAGGGTGGGCCGCTCGGGCGCAAACGGACGTTTGGGCTCGGCCTCCAACTCTTCCATAGACCACCCATCCTGGCAGGTGCCGGGACGGCGTGATCCTGGCGCCTCCATCGCCCAGGAGCTCAGATGATGGCCGACAGGTCCCAAACGCGCGCATCGTTTGCGCCCAGCCGGAGAATCACCCCTGGCTTGGATCGTCGCTCAGAAGCGAAGCGCTCCCCCGCGGCCGGGCCGAGGTATCGCCCCGCGATCGCGGATCGCGCTGCGGTCACATCGCCCTCGATCAACTCGGCTGCGCCGCGGACCTCGATGCCGCGAAACGGCCGAGCCGTCTCGAACACGACCAGGACGCATCGCGGATCGCGCGCAAGGTGGCTCAGCTTCATATCACCCTTGGCGATCACGACTTCGAAAGCGTCGCCGGCCCAGCGAAACCAGACCGGGCTGACGTGGGCGGTTCCGTCCTGCCGGTACGTCGTCAGGACCGCTGGAGCAGGAGACTCCAATAGAGATCGCATTCGCCTGTACCAATCGTCAACCATTCGGTGTCATGCACCTCCCATACCTAGGCCGCGGCGGAGCGTCGAGCGCGCATACCTGCAGGGGTACGTACGAACCGCCCATTGACCACCAAAACTCGCAACCTGAGGGCAAATTGCGGGCCGAGGGATGTAGAAAGGTGGGTCGAGGGCGGACTGTAAGCCGGGTTCTGTATCCCTTGCGGGACGGTGACCATCTGTCTGGGGAGCCGGTTGCCCGGCACCTCTAGCGACCGATACCCGAGGGCTCGGCGAGCCGCCGTGAACGCCCTCCTATTTGGTCTTGCTCCGGGCGGGGTTTACCTGGCCGGCCGGTCACCCGGCCGCCGGTGGGCTCTTACCCCACCATTTCACCCTTACCCGACCGAGCCTCTCCGGCCGGGCACGCGCGGCGCGCACTCTCTAGAGACTAACTCGGCCTGGCGGTGTTATTTCTGTGGCACTTTCCTTCGGGTCGCCCCGACTGGGGATTACCCAGCACCCTGCTCTGTGGAGCCCGGACTTTCCTCCAACCGCGTATTAGGTCGGCGGTCACCCGTCCGCCTCGGCCCGAGATGATTCTACCCGCGCCATGCCGGCTTCTTAACCTGCTCGTCGAGGGCGCGGTTGGCGAGCGCGTCGGCTCCCCGGTTGCGCTCCCTTGCGACGTGGGCGACGACCACTTCGGCAAAGCCGTCGAGCAGCTCCTTGGCCCGCCTGTGCAGTGGCTGCAACTCGGCCTTCTTGACTCGGTAGCGCCCGTTCAGCTGCTCGACCACCAGCTTCGAGTCGAGATAGACCTCGAGCCGATCGGGCTTCCAGGCCGCCACGGCCTTGAGCCCCTCGATCACCGCGTGGTACTCGGCCTCGTTGTTGGTCGCGGCCCCCAGATAGCGGTGGAGCCCGCGCAGCCGCATCCCCTGGTCGTCCTCGATGACCACGCCCAGGGCCGCCGGGCCCGGGTTGCCTCGCGAAGCCCCGTCCGTGAACAGCCGCAGGACCTTGCTCATGAGAGCACCAGGATGCGGCCGCAGTTGTCGCAGTGGACCAAGTCGTCCAACCCCTTGCGCAGGGTCTGCATGCCCGAGGTCGTGACCGTGACGTGACAGGCGGCGCACTGGTTGCCGGCCACACGTGCCATGGGCGGTTGGATGCGGCTGCGCGAGTAGGCCGCCTGCGCCGCCGGCGGTACCTGCGCCCAGACCCGGTCGCGCTCCGCTTCGACCTCCGCCAGCTCAGCCCGCCAGCCATCGAGCTCCGCTTTCAGCGCCGGCTCCGCCGCCGCCGAGCGCCGGCGCGCTTCCTCCAGGCTCGCCGTGGCCACGCTTAGGGCCTCGTCCGCCGCCTCCGCATCCTCCATCAGGTGCAGCTCCTCCTCCTCTTCGGCGGCGAAGCGCGCTTTCATGTGCTGCACCTCCTCCGACATCTGCATGAGCTCGGTCGGATTGCGAATGCGCCCGCTCATCAGCTCCCTCTCGCGAGAGCGGAGTTTGGCGCGGTGCTCCTCGCGGGCATGATCGGACTCGCGAAGCCTGGCGGCCACCGCCTGCTCAGCCGAACGCGCCGATTCGAGCGCCTCCTCGAGCTGCACGACTTCGGGGTCCGAGCTCAGCCTCGCCTCAACCCGGCCGATGTCGTCACGAAGCGCCCGCTCCCGTTCGACCAGTCGCTGGTGCTCGAGCAGGAGCTGGGCCGGCTTCACTTAGGCAGCGTCGGGCGGGGTTCGGGGGCCACGGTGTCGAAGCCGATGTGATGGCCGTGCGCGGCGCGATCCTCGGCCACGGCCATCTCCCCGAACTTCTCTTCGTAGGCGGTGATGTTTTGGGCCAGGAGCTGCGCCAGCAGCTTGAGGTGGTTCGGGCTCATCCCGACCCGGGTGTAGACGCGGACCAGTCCGGGGTCCTCGGGCGCCCACTGCCCGAAGTTCAAAACGAAGCCGAGCGGGTTGCCGTTGATCAGCACCGCGTCCGTGTAAACCACCTGGTTGGCACTCTCCTGGACCTTGACCCTCAGCGGCATGTCACTCACTCCAGCACGACCAGCACCTGGCCCTCCTTGACCACATCAGTCTCCTTGACCCGGATCTCCTTCACCATCCCGTCGCGCGGGGCGGTCACCGGGATCTCCATCTTCATCGACTCGAGAATCAACAGCACATCATCCTCGGCGACCGCGTCGCCCGGTTTGGAGGTGACCTTCCAGACGCTGCCGACGAGCTCCGCTTTCACCTCCGTCATGAGTTGGTGATGCGCCCCGCACGCGCCCGGTCCTCGAGCCCGAGCTGCGCTCTGGCCTCCGAACTCGACGCTACGTCGCGACCGAGGTCGGAAACCAGGCGCGACGCCTTCTCGACCAGCGCACCGTTGCTCTTCGCCATCCTTCCCTCCTCCAGGTAGAAGTTGTCTTCCAGGCCGACCCGCACGTTGCCACCCATGCCGATGGCGGCCGCCACCAGCGGCCACTGGTTGAGCCCGATGCCGATCACCTGCCAGTGCGAGCCCGGCGGCAGCGAATCGACCTGGTCGACGAGGTGGCGGGTCGTGCCGGGGATCCCGCCGAGGACTCCCATGATGAGGCTGAACTGAAATGGTGGTTGGAGCACGCCCATGTCGATGAGCGGCCGCGTGTTGCCGATGTGGCCGGCGTCGAAGCACTCCAGCTCAGGCCGGACGTTCGCGCTCTTCATCGCCTCCAGGAAGAACTGGATGTCCCTGAACGGGTTGGCGAAGACATGGTCGTGATAGAAGGTCTTCTTCTTCTCCGAATAGATCGCATAGTTCATCGAGCCCATGTTCAGGGCCGCCATCTCGGGACGCAGGTCGCGGATGTGCGCGATGCGCTCCTCCGGGGCCATGCCGACCGCGCCGGTCGAGAAGTTGACGATCACATCGGTGCGGGCGCGGACCTCCGCGAAGATGTCGGTAAAGGTTTCGACACTCCAGTCGGGCGCGCCACGGGCGGTTCGGGCATGGATGTGGACGATGGCGGCGCCAGCGTCGGAAGCACGCCTGGCCTCTTCGCCGATCTCCTGCGGCGTGTACGGGATGGCGGGGCACTGGTCGCGAGTCGCGAGGACGCCGGTGAGGGCCGCGGTGATGATGACCTTGGCGGTCGTCATACCGGCATGTTGCCGTGCTTGCGCCAGGGGCGGTCGACCTTCTTGTCGCGCGCCTGTTCGAGGCCGCGAATGATCACACGGCGGGTTTCGGCTGGATCGATGACGTCGTCGATCATGGCCCAACCCGCGGCGAGGTAGGGGGTGATCTGGGCTCGGATCGCCTCGATCATCCGGGCACGAGTCGCCTCGGGGTTCGCGGCGGCTTCGATCTCCTTGTTGAAGATGATGTTGACCGCGCCTTCGGGGCCCATGACCGAGATCTCCGCCATCGGCCACGCCACGATCGTGTCCGGCTGATAGCCCTTGCCGCACATGACGTAGTAGCCGGCGCCATATGCCTTGCGCATGATGACGGTGACCTTCGGCACGGTGGCCTCGGCGGTCGCGTACAGCATCTTGGCGCCGTGCCGGATGATCCCCTGCTTCTCGACCTGCGAGCCGACCAGGAATCCGGGCACGTCCATCAGGTAGACCAGCGGCACGTTGAAGGCGTCGCACATCCGGATGAAGCGCGCCGCCTTGTCGGCCGAGTCGGAGTCGAGGATGCCCCCCTTATGCATCGGCTGGTTCGCGACCACACCCACGGCGCTGCCGCCGGCCCGCGCGAATCCGATGACGATGTTCTTCGCCCAGGCCGGCTTGATCTCGAACCATGATTCGTGATCGAGGACGGCCCTGATCACCTTCCTCACGTCGTAGGCGGCGCGTGGGTTGGTGGGGACGATCTTGTCCAGCCCCTCGACGAGCCGGTCGGAGGGGTCATCGCCTCCGCGAAACGGCGGAGCTTCGGTGTTGCTCGACGGCAGATAGGACAGGAAGCGGCGCACCTCGTCGATGCACTCGCGGTCGCTGGCGACCTCGTTGTCGCCGACCCCTGACTCGTAGCAGTGGACCTGCGAGCCGCCCATGTCATAGTCGGTGACGTCCTCCCCTGTCGCCGCCTTCACCAGCCGGGCCCCGCCGAGCGACATCGACGAGGTGCCCTTGACCATCGGCACGAAGTCCGCCAGCCCGGGTATGTAGGCGGTACCGGCGGCGCAGGGCCCGAGCATCGCCGCCACCTGCGGTACGACTCCCGACATCACCACCTGGTCGGAGAAGAGATAACCGGTGCCGGCGAACGTCGAACCCGCGGCCTCCTGAATGCGCGCCCCAGCCGAATCGAGCAGCCACACGATGGGCTTGCGATATCGGAGCGCGAGCTCGCGCACGCGGGTCGCCTTGAACTGCTCTCCGACCGCTCCCATCGAGCCCGCCATGACCGTGAAGTCGTACGCGACGACCCACACCTGGCGCCCGTCGACGAGCCCGTGGCCGGTGACCACCCCGTCGGCGGGCGTGGCGCCGGCCTCCGGCTCGCCGCCGCGGACCGTCTGCTGCTCCGCCAGCAGGCCGAGCTCGACGAAAGTGTCCGCGTCGAAAAGCAGGTCGAGCCGCTCGCGCACGGTGAGCTTGCCGCGCTGGTGCTGTCGGGCGATCTTGTCCGCTCCGCCCATCGCGAGGTTTTTCCTCCGCCTCGCGTGAAGCTCCGAGATCCGTGCCGGGTAGTCGTCACCCACCGCCGGCAATTCTATTGGCCGACCAGCAGGTCCTCCCGCTTCCGCCACCGATCGAGGAATCGGTAGAAGTTCCGCCGCGAGAGCCGCTCCCGCTCCGCCGGCGCGGCCGCCTCCCACAGGCGATGCTCGTGCTTGCGAATCGGGAGCCCCGGCAGCGCGACCGCACGGCCCGCATCGCCCCCGGCGAGCGCCCGGCCGCGGTCCCGGAGCCGGAAGCTGAACTCGATATCCGCGATGCGGTAGAAGCGAAATTTCGGGTCGAACCCCTCCACCGCCTGCGCATCGGCGCGGCGGAACGCAAAGCAGTAGCCCTCGATCGCATCGACATCGGGCCCCGCGCTCTCCTCGAAGTCCTTGAGCGTGCCCTTGCCCCGGAGGCCGAACGGTCCCGCCGCGACCACGGTGGGATCGGCCAGCGCCTCCACCAGCGGCGACACGGCATCGCCTTCGAGCTCGACCCCAGGGTCGAAGAGGATGACGACGTCGCCGGCCGCGGCATCGATGCCCGCGTTGACCGCCGTCGCGAAACCCAGAGGCGGATCGAGCGCAATCCACCGGAGGCGCTCCGCCGCGCGGCTCTGCAGCCAGCCCGCGATGTGAGGGTCGCCGGAGTTGTCGACGA
The DNA here is from genome assembly GCA_004299235.1 of bacterium. Lineage (NCBI taxonomy): Bacteria > bacterium. The sequence goes on along the minus strand of SCQL01000029.1, from coordinate 71,183 downwards.
GCAGGGCTTCGAAATCCGCCTTGCAATGCGTGAACACGGACAGCAGCCATCGCTCGGCGTCCGGCTTCCAGCCATGCACGACCGTGAGCAGGGTGACGGCGCGGGGAGTCGCCGGTTGTTCGGCGCTCGGCGGCGCCTTCAGCACCTGGAGCTCGCTGCCGGTTGCGCCATCGACGACATCCCATCCGCCCGCGCGCAGCCGCTCGCGCATGGCGTCCGCCGCGGCGAAGTCGCGCTCGCGCCGGCGCTCGATGCGCTCAGCGAGCAGTTGCTCGGCTTCCTGTCTGTTCATGGGTGGAGTGCTCCCCGCGTGCGCCCTGCGCGCGTCCGGCGACGATCGGTGGTGGGCAGCTAACCCTTTCTGGCTTTGAGCGCCGCGGTCAGAGCCGGCACGATCTTCAGGGCGTCGCCGACGACTCCCAGGTCGGCCATCTTCATGATCGGCGCCTCGGCGTCCTTGTTGATGGCGATGATCACCTTCGACGCCTTCATCCCGACCGTGTGCTGCATCGCGCCGGAGATGCCGACGGCGATGTAGACCCCCGGCCTCACCGACTTGCCGGTCTGGCCGACCTGCATCGAGTAGGGCACCCAGCCGGCGTCGACCACGGCCCGGCTGGCGCCGACCGCGCCGCCGAGCGCGTCGGCCAGGTCCTCGAGCAGCGGGAAGTTGGCCGGCCCGCCCATGCCACGGCCGCCGCTGATGACCACCTTCGCGTCCTCGAGCTTCACCTTCTCGGAGGCTTCGACCACGCGCTCCGTGATGCGAGCCCGCTTGGAGCTGTCACCGATGGCGAGAGCCAGCTCCTTGATGTCCGCGCTGCCTCCTGCCTCCGATGCTTCGAAGGATTTGGGGCGGACCAGCACGATCACGGGCTTCCTGTTGGCTCGCATCGAGGCGACCTTGGCGCCGCCGAAGTACGGCACCTGGGCGATGAAGGCGCCATCCGTCGCGGCCACGTCGCCGGCGTTGGCGATGAGGCCGACGCCCAGCCGCGCCGCGAGCCGGCCCGCCACCTCTCGTGAGTCCGGGGTGAAGCCGAAGAGGATGAGGTCGGGAGCTCCCCGCTGGTAAAGCCATGCCAGCGCGTCGGTCGCCGGTTCGGCGATGAAATCGTCGAACGCCTGGTCCTCGTTCAGGTGGACGACCTTGGCGCCGTGCTTGCCCAGCGTCGCGGCCGCGGCCCTGGCACCGGCGCCCAGCGCGATCGCCTCCACGTCGCCGAGCTCGCGCGCCCGGGCCATCAGTTCCAGCGAGGTGGGCTGCAGCTTGCCCTGGTGCAGTTCGGCGTAGACCCAGATCTTCGCCATGTCTAGACCACCTTCGCCTCGGCGAGGACCTGCAGGATGCGGTCCACCGCCGTGCCATCGAACTCGATGACGGCGCCGGCCTTGCGCGCCTCGGCGTCGGCCACGCCCTCGATCGTTTCCACCGCCTCCCCACGCTCGATGCCGAGGTCGCCGAAACCGACCTGCCTGATCTCCTTCGACCGCGCCGCCATGATCCCTTTGAGGGACGCGTAGCGGGGTTCGGCGATGCCCGCCGTGACCGTGACCAGAGCGGGAGTCGGGGCCTCGACCACCTGGTATCCGTCCGCGGTCTGACGATGGACCTTGACCGCCGAGCCGTCCAGCTCGATTTTCTTGGCGAACGTCAGCTGTGGCAGGCCGAGCAGCTCGGCGAGCATCGGCGGCACCATTCCCGTGCTCCCGTCGAATGACTCGGTGCCGCAGATCACCAAATCAGGCGCCTCGGCTTGGATCGCTGCCGCGAGCGCTTGCGCGGTCAGCAGCGCGTCAGCCCCGGCCAGCTGGGCGTCGGAGATCAGAATTCCCCGGTCCGCGCCCATCGACAGGCCCTTGCGAATCGCATCCCTGGCCCGTTCGGGGCCCATGGAGACCAGCACGACCTCGCCGCCGTGGGCCTCTTTGAGCCGCAGGCCCTCTTCGATGCCGCACTCGTCGCCTGGGTCGAGAACGACCTCTTTCTCACGGGCCAGCGAGTAGTCGGCCTCCAGCCCGAGGCTGGAATTGGGATCGGGCACTTGCTTGACGGTGACGACGATCTTCACGCATGAGCCTCCAGTTCAGTCACAGGGCGCATCTCAGGAATTATCGCTGCCATGGGATTCCGCCATGAACCGAGCGAAACCCTCCGGGCGCCGGCGAGCGCCGGGCATGCCGTCAAATCGCATCGATGAAACGGCGGTAGTCCTGCGGGCTGTTCAGACTCCGGAACTGCTCCGGGTCCAGGTCCTCGAGCCACGTCACCTCGAGGTGATCGGCGAGATCCGCGGTCTTGAACCTGCCGGCGTTCAGCGCGGCGGTGATCGCCGGCAGCGCCGAGCGGTTGTACGCACCACAGACCGGCTCGGGGCGGCCGCGGGCGCGAGGAATGGCCGCGTCGCACCCGCGGGCGGCGGCGACGGCCATCTCGGCAGTCGCGCGCGCGACGTACGGCATGTCGCACGCCAGAGCGAACATCACGTCGTGCCGAGCGCCGGCCAGTCCGACTTCGAGGCCCGCCAGCGGACCCGCTGACGGCTTGCGGTCGAAGAGCACCCGATACGGGACGTGCTGCTCGATCTGCTCGGGTTCGGCGAAAGCAACCACCACCTCTGAGAACGCCGGGGCGAGCCGTTCCACCACGTAGCCCAGCAGGTTGCCGTCCCCCACCTCGAGCCAGGCTTTGGCACGACCCATGCGGCGGCTGCCGCCGCCCGCGAGCACAAGCAGGGTGGCTTCCATCACGATAATCATCCGCCCTGCCATGAGAGCCATCGACTTTCACGTCCACCTGCCCACCCCGGAATGGCTCGACGCCTCGATGAAGGGATACGTGGAGGCGGCAGAGGCCTACTTCCGCTCCAAGGTCGTGCGCCGCTCCCTCGAGGAGCTCGCCCGGGACTACCAGGAGCTGGACGTCCTCGCGGTGCTCCTGGCCTGGGACGCGGAAACGGCGACGGGCCGGCCTCGGGTGCCGAACGAGCTGGTCGCGCAGGCGTGCCGCGACCATCCGCAGGCGTTCGTCGGCTTTGGCAGCGTCGATCCGCTGAAGGGCGACCGAGCTGTCGAAGAGCTCGAGCGGATCAGCGAGCTGGGACTCAAGGGCGTCAAGCTCCACCCTTCATTGCAGGCATTCGCCCCCGACGATGAACAGCATTGGCCGCTGTACGAACGCTGCGAGGAGCTTGGGCTCGCGCTCCTGTTCCACACCGGGACCAGCGGCATCGGCGCCGGCCAGCCAGGCGGGCAGGGGATCCGGCTCGACTACGCACGCCCCATCCGGCTGGACGCGGTCGCGGCCTCGTTCCCGAGCCTGAACATCGTCGCCGCCCACTTCGGCTTTCCCTGGCACCTGGAGCTGCTCGCGATGGCGCTCCACAAGACCAACATCCACATCGACATCTCCGGCTGGGCCCCGCGCTACGTCCCGACCGAGGTCATGCGCGACCTGAAGGGCCGGCTGCAGGACCAGTTCGTTTTCGGCAGCGACTATCCGTTCATCCAGCCGAAGCGGTGCCTGGACGAGCTCGCGACCCTCGACATACCTGAGGCCGTGCTTCAGAAGGTGCTGATCGGCAACGGCACGCGGCTGCTCGGGCTGTCGTAGCCGGCCACCAACCGGGCGGTGGCGCGCGCATAGAGCCTGACGGGGCCGCCGAACAAGTTGAACGGCACCGGGACCAGCTCGGCCGTCAGCACCGTGACCTGGACGCGATCGATGGCAACCGATTCGACCGTGGCTCCGGGTTCCTCCGCCGCCACCGTCGCGACGGCCGCGACGCCGGCGCGGGCGGCGTCGAGTGCCAGCTCTCCCCGAGCCCGCAGCGCGGCGGGGCTCAGCTGCTCGGCGGCGGTCTCCGCCGCCTGGGCGGTGGCCGCCTGGAGACCCGCCGCACGCATGCTCACCATCGAGGCGTCGACGGCATAGGCGGCGACCGGCAGCAGGACGATTGGCAGCACCAGGGCGAAGAACGCCAGCACCTGGCCGGCGTCTCGCCGGCTCACGGCAAGCCCCGGTGGCTGCGCCACGACTCGATCTGGACCGCCGACGTCGACTCGAGCGTGACCCGGCTGGGCAGGAATACCAACGCGGCCCACGCGATGTCCACGTACCCGCTCGAGGTCGCGACGACCGCGTGGGCGCGATTGAAGCCGGCGAGCGAGAGGCGCAGCGTCGCCCCGTGCAGCGGATACGCGGCGGTCATCGAGGAGAAGCGCTGGCCCGCCGCGATCTTCGCGCTCGAAGGATCTGGTGCCCGTGCGGCGGCGGCAGCCGCGGCCTGCGTCGCCGCTTCGAGCCCGGCCCGCGCGTCTGCCACCCGCACGGTGGCGGCGGCACCCAGCGCGAGCAGCATGAGGATTGGCGCACAGAGGGCCAGCTCGATGAGCGACTGGCCGCGGCGACCGGTCACCTCGCGAACGTCTCCTTCTGCAGCACGGCGTAGGCATGCAGGGGCAGGCCTCCTCCCGGCACCAGCGGGACCAGGGCGGGCACGGAGCCGCCGACCTCCACCTGCACCGCCGAACCCAGGTCGGTGGCGCATACCCAAACGCCGGCGGGCGCGGCCGGCTGGCCCGGGCACCAGATGACGGCCGCGGCGCCGACCAGGCTCGGCGCCAGCGCATACAGCGCGGCGGCCGCGGCGGCGCCCGGCCCGGCGCCGGCCACCGTGGCTGCACGCGCTCCGGCGAGCGCGGCCGAGCGAGCAGCGAAAGCCTCCGCTTCCCACACCGCCAGCTCGACGCATCCCAGCACCAGCAGGAGGGTGACCGGCCAGGCGAGCGCGAACTCCATGACGGCGGCACCGCGCATCCAGCCCGGCGACCGGGTCAATGCAGGCTCCTCTGCAGCACGGAGACCGCGGGGAACATGAGGACGCCGAGAAACGGCAGCAGAACGCCGACCGCCGCCGGCAGCAGGACGCTGTTCAGGGCGTGCCGGCTGTGGGCGATGAGCTCCCGTCGCTGGGCTCGGCGCAGGTCGGTTGCGAGCGCGCGCACGCCCTGGCTCGCGCCGGTGCCGTACTCGCGACTGGCGGCCATGATGGTCGCCAGGCTGCCGAGGGCGGGAAGGTCGACGTGGTCCGCATACTCGAGCAGCCGCGACTCGAACGAAGCCGAACCGGCGACCTGGGACGCGATGAGCAGGCGGCGCAGATCCGCGGCCAGCTCGCCCTCGACCTGGACCGCCACGGATCCCAGCGCCGACAGGGCGCTGCCACCGCTGCTCAGCTCGAGGGTGAACAGCTCCAAGAGGGGAACGAGCTCGCCTGAGAGCCGCCGGCGACGCCGTTGGATCGCGGAGTTGAGGGCCAGGGCGCACGTTCCGCACCCGCCGACGAGGCCGAGCAGGGCGAGGACGACCGCGCTGCCGGCAGGCATCGAGGATGCGGACGCCGCGCCCAGGACGGCAAGAGCGCCGCCGAGCGCGACGCTGAACGCGACCACGCGCTCCGGCGTCTCCCGCCAGCCCGCACGCTCGATGCTGTCCGACAGCGACCGGCGCGCATGCGCGACGTGGAGCGGCCCGTGGAGGGCGGCGCGCTTTCGCAGCCACCAGCCGGAGGCCTCCGGAAGCCATCCCTGAGATCCGATCGCGAGCACCGCGGTGCCGCAGAAGGCGCCCGCCGCGATCGCGGCCACCGCCGCGAACTGGTCAGGCATCGCTGAGCCGCACCCGCTGCAGGCCGGGTAACCGCAGCAACCGCCTCATCCACAGGTAGCTGGCGGCCATAATCCCGAGCATCGCCAGCAGAAACGCCTGTCCCGCGGGCTCGTGGAAGGCGTTCAGGTAAGGCGAATGGAACGTCGACAGAACGAGCAGGAACGCTATCGGCAGCGCGACGATGATGCTCGAGGCGGAGCGGGCCTGCGCCTGCAGCGCCCGGGCTTCGCGCTCGACCTCCTGCGCCGCTGTGACCGACGATTCGAGGTCCGAGAACAAAGGCACGAGCTCGCCCCCGCCGGGGCGCTGGATGAGCACCGCCGCCGCGAGCATGTCGAACAGCGGCTCGGCGATGCGGTCTCGGGCCTCGCGCCACGCCTGCCGCCGTCCGACCGACTTCGCGGCGATGAGCCCGAACTCCGCGCGCAGGGCCACCGGCCCTCGTTCCGCGAGCACCGCGATCGCCTGGTGGACGCTGGTCGCGCCGGTTTCGAGCAGCTGCCGCAACATCCTCACCGCCTCGAGGACCGCGTCCTGGCGCAGGACCTGCCGCTCACGGGCTCGCGCCGTGACCGCAGCTCGAACCATAGACGCCGCCCCCACCCCCCCAGGCACCGCGAGCACGAAAAGACCGGTGAGCTGCGCGGCGCAGAGAGCGCCCGCCGATGCCGCCATCAGCTCCATGAGGACGAGGCGCGGGCCGTCGAGCCACGGCCACGCCGCTTCGGACGCCAGCGCGCTTTCGGCGATCCCCCATCTGCGAGCCCATCGCACCAGCCGGCTCGGAATCGGCTGATCCGGGACCGGCGCCGCGACCGCCAGCATCGCCGCGAGGACGCCAAGGCCCGCGCTGATCGCGGCGGCGCCCTCAAGCATCGAATCCGTCGAGCAGCTGCGACGGATCGCACACCTGCGCCAGCTTCGCCCGCACCCGGTCCGGCATCGCCCCGGGCGACCCGACCCGATGCCAGCGGCCGTCGCCGCCGAGGGTGACGAGCTCCTGGACCATCGGCCGCCCTTCGTCGATGCCGGCCACGCAGCCCAACGACAGCAGCCTGCGCTCCCGGCCCTCGCCATCCGCTCCGCTCCGCCTGACGATGCCCGCATAGAGGACGAGGTCGACCGTATGCACGACCTCGACCAGCACCGCCTCGGCCCGCGGCGCCTGCGGGTTGCGCAACGCGAGCCGCACCAGCCTCGGCAGCGTCTCGCGCGGGCTGTCGGCGTGCAGCGTGCACACCGACCCCGGATGTCCAGTGTTCATCGCATCCAGCAGGTCGAGGGCCTCGCCGCCGCGCACCTCGCCGATGACGATCCGGTCGGGGGACATGCGGAGGGCTTCGTGGACGAGCATCTGGATGGTGATCGCGCCACGTCCCTCCGTATTGGGCGGCCTCCCCTCCAGGGCGATGCAGTCGGGAAGCTCGCGCCACAGGTGCAGCTCGGCCTGGTCTTCGATCGTCACGACCCGCTCATCGGCCGGAATCAGCCGCGCCAGAACGCGCATGAAGGTCGTCTTGCCCGCGCCGGCGCCGCCGGACACCAGCATGTTCAAGCGGCCCGCCACGGCGGATTCGAGAAACGGGATGAGCGCCTGGGGCAGGAAGCCGGAGGCCGCGAGCGCCGCCAGGTCCGCAAAACGCGTGGCCGGGTGGCGGCGGATGGTCACGCTCATGGGCCGCGCGGGCGGCGAAAGGGCGGCGTGGAGCCGGCTGCCTTCGGGCAGCGTCATGGTCACCGTCGGGCTGGCGCGATCGAGGCGCGCGCTGGGCGTGCCGTCGGTGTACCAGTGGACCAGCTCGACCAGCGCGGCCTCGTCGCCGAACGGCGGTGGAACCGCCTGACGCCGCCCGGCTCGGAAGACGAAGCACGCGTCGGTGCCGTTGATGCGCACCTCCTCGACCTCCGGGTCGGCGAGGTGTTCGGCCAGCGGACCGAGCGGGGTCACCGATGCAAAGATCCGCCGCCACAGCTGCTCCGCCTCGGCGCAGTCGAGAGGTGCGGGCCGGCGCTGCTCCTCCTCGCTAACCAGGCGCCCCACCAGCTCGTAGATCCACAGCTGGTCTTCGACGCGCAGGCGCGTGCGGTCGCGGCGCGCCAGCTCGGCCGCGAGCTCCGCCTCGACCCGGGCGCGGACGTCCGCCTCGACTGCGGACATGGTGGCGCCGCTCACGTCCAGGTCACCGCTGACCGGCCACCGCCATCGCCTGCTCCGGGGTGGAGACCGATTCCTCAGAGCCATCCGCCGCGCCAGGTTCGGCGATCACCGCGGCGAGATGCATGTTGCTTGCCGCATACACGAAGGCGGCGGCCTGTCTGGACGCGACGACGACCACCAAGCCTCCGGCGACAGTAGCCCTCACCTCGACAGCGAGTGCGAAGGGAGTGACCGACGGGTGGTCGGGCGCCCCGCCGACGACCAGCAGGTCGACCTTCGAACCGGGCGTCGCCGGCGGCGCCTCCTTGACCGGCACGAACACCAGCCGGCGGTCGGCGATCACACCCGCCTCCCCAACGTCGCTGCGCTGGATGAGCTGGCCCGTCAGGAGGTCGTGAGTGGTCTGCAGGCCGACCAGCTTCGACTCGTCACCGCGCGTGAACAGCAGCGCACGGCCGCCGGTGACGTGGATCCGTTCGAGCGCGATCACCCCGGCGCCCAGCACCGCTCCCGCCGGCACGTCGCGCGCCGCCACGTAGACGTCAGTCATGTCGCGCGCGGGATTGGCGAGGACCAGCAACGCCGCGCTGACCCCTCCACCGATCGTCAGAGCCGCAAGAGCGACCAACCACCGCCTCATCACGGCTCGACCTTATGACTGCCCGAATGGGCGAACAACCCAGCCTGTTAACGAATGCCCTCCCCTTGGAGATGCGAGGGGCTCCATCGCCTCGGACGTGTAAACCCCCACTTGACAAACCACCTGCAGCGGCTATGGTGCTGGGCATGGCCGCGGTGACCATGCCGGTCGAGTCGGAGCGGGCGACCGAGACGCGACGCCGATCGCTCCTTGCCGAATCCGACGGCCTTCTCGACGACGTGGAGACCCTGCGTCTCGAAGACCGAAGCGAGGCGCCGCCACGATTGCGCGAGGCGATTCGCGCGCTGCAGCTGAGGCTCGGCCGGCGCAACCCCCCGCTGCCGCCCGCGACGCTTCATGCGGCGCACGACCTCGTCTTTGCCGTGCAGCAGCGGTTGATGGCGGCCAACCCCAACCACCCGCGGCCGAATCGCCACGCGGGCCGGCCGGGCGGTCAACCCGTCGTCACGATCGTCGGTGAGGGCAGGCGTTGGAAGGTGCTCACGCTCCCGCCGCCCGGCGGCAGCGTCTCTGACGATGAGTGGCTCGAGCTGGTCGACTGCACGGTGGAGCGGGCCTGGGACCGCTGGTGCTACGCGCAGCAGCACGCGATTCGCGCCGCGCGCGAGCGCTTCAAGGCACCCGTCGCGGTGGCGGTCGCGCACACCGCCTGGTCCAACTACTGGGAGCTGCACCAGGAGGCGCAGCGGATCAGGGAGCGGCTTCGCGTTCCCCGCGCGCGGCCGAATGCAGGAACTTCCGCAGCTCCTCGTGCCTAACCGGCGCAGCCGAGGCTCGCACTCTGCGGGCGAACATCTCGAGGAACATGCGCAAGCCGTCGTCGTCGAGCATGGTCGCGGCCTCGATGACGTTGGCGGCGGTCTCGCGCTCACCCGGTTCGAGGACTCGAGCCAGCGTCACGGCGAAGTCGTCGGGCAGCTCCCGCATCGAACCGCAGTGTAGGGGCGCGTTTAGAATCCAGGGGCGATGCAGCCGGTCGTGATCGGGGACGTGATCTGGGAACCGAGCGCCGAGGTGATCGAGAAGAGCCGGCTCAAGCGCTTCATGAACCGCCACGGCATCGATACGTTCGCCGAGCTCTTGCAGCGCGCGGACGGCGACATCGAATGGTTCTGGGACGCCGCGATCAAAGACATCGACGTCGCCTTCTACCGCCGCTACGACAAAGTCGTCGACCTTTCGCTGGGCAAGCCCTGGGCCCGGTGGTGGATCGGCGCGCGCATGAACATCGTGCAGAGCTGCCTCGACCGCCATCGCGACCGCGAGCTCCAGGACAAGCTCGCCGTGATCTGGGAAGGCGAGCCGGGCGAGGTGCGCAAGCTCACCTACGGCGAGCTCGACAAGGAGGTCTGCCGCCTCGCGGGCGCGCTGCGCCGGCTGGGCGTCCGGCCGGGCGACCGCGTCGGCATCTTCATGCCGATGTGCCCCGAGGTCGCCGTCTCCGTGCTGGCGACGGCGAAGATCGGCGCGGTCATCATCCCGCTGTTCTCGGGCTACGGTGCGGAAGCGATCGCGACGCGGCTCCGCGACGGCGAGGCCAAGGTGCTCATTTGCGCCGACGGCTTCTACCGCCGCGGACAGGTGGTGCCGATGAAAGAGACCGCCGACAAGGCGCTGGTGTCCTGCCCGACCGTGACCAAGGTGATCGTCCACCGCCGGGTGGTGCGCGAGATCCCCTGGACGCACGGTCGTGACCAGGTGTGGGAGGTCCTGCTCGAGGACGAACCCGACCACTCGCCCACCCACGAGCTCGACCCCGAAGACCCGTTGATGATCATCTACACCTCCGGGACGACGGGCAAGCCGAAGGGCACGCTGCACGTCCACGGCGGCTTCCCGGTCAAGAGCGCGCAGGACATGGCGCACGGTTTCGACGTCGGCACCGGCGACACGATCTTCTGGTACACCGACATCGGCTGGATGATGGGCCCCTGGCTCATTTTCGGGTCGCTGGTCCTCGGCGCGACGATGGTGCTGTACGAGGGCACGCCGGACTATCCGGCGGCGGACCGCCTGTGGCGCATGGTCGCCGACCACAAGGTCACAGTGCTCGGGGTCTCTCCCACGCTCGTGCGCAGCCTGATGACCCACGGCAACGAGGTGCCGGAGCGCCACGACCTGTCCAGCCTGCGCATCCTCGGGGGCACGGGAGAGCCCTGGAACCCCGAGCCGTTCCAGTGGTTCTTCGAGCAGATCGGCGGTGGCCGGATCCCGATCATCAACTACAGCGGGGGCACGGAGATCTCAGGCGGCATCCTCTGCGGCAACGTGATCACCCACCTGCGGCCGTGCTCGTTCGCGGGCCCGCTCCCCGGCATCGCGGCCGACGTGATCGACACCGAGGGCCGCTCGGTGCGAGGCGAGGTCGGTGAGCTCGCGATTCGAAATCCATGGCCGGGCATGACCCGCGGCTTCTGGGGCGACCGGCAGCGCTACCTCGACACGTACTGGAGCCGCTTCGACGGCGTGTGGGTCCACGGCGACTGGGCGTACGCCGATCCCGACGACGGCCTGTGGTACGTGCTAGGCCGCTCCGACGACACGATCAAGGTCGCGGGCAAGAGGCTCGGACCGGCCGAGGTCGAGTCGGTGCTCGTCGGGCACCCCGCCGTCGCGGAGTCGGCCGCCATCGGCGTGCCGGACGAGCTGAAGGGCGAGGCGCTCGTCTGCTTCGTCATCCTGCGCCCGGGCCGCCAGGCCAGCGTCCAGCTGTCAGGCGAGCTCCAGGACCTGGTCGCAACCTCTCTAGGTAAGCCGCTGCGCCCGAAGGCCGTTCACTTCGTCACCGACCTGCCCCGCACGCGCAACGCCAAGATCCTGCGGCGGGTGGTGCGCTCGGTCTACACCGGATCCGACCCTGGCGATTTGTCCTCGCTCGAAAACCCCAGCGCGCTCGCCGCCATCGGCGCGACTAGAAGCTGAGGACGCGATCGGCCTCCATCGTCAGTCGAACCAGGTCCGGCGGTGCGATGAACGAGCAGTTCGGGGTGAGCATCGAAGGTAAGACCCCACGGGCCTCAGCACAGCCTTTTCAAACGTAGAAATGGATGTCCGCATCCAGGCATTTGTCCAACAGGTCGCGGAGCGGCGGCACGCCCACGCCAAGCACGTTGGCGATGACGTCCGGCTTCAGGAGCTCGGCGGCATCGCCCGCCAGCACGACCGCACACTCGGTGCCGTTCGGTTTGGCGCCGTTGACCGCGATGTGAAACGGCACGGTGGCGCGAGTCGGGTTCTCAGGACCGGCCGCGGTGACGATCAGGAGGCCTGGCACAGGCCTCAGTATGCGCAGTTGATGACCATGGCGTCTGCGTGAAGCTCACCCGCGCGGACTGGGCACGCCTGTTCCTGCTCTGGTTGGGGGGGATTGATCTTCGTCTCACGCTGCTGGCGGTGCCACCCGTCATCCCGCTGATCCACCACGACCTTCACCTCGACGAGAAGTCGGTCGGGGCGCTCGTTTCGTTGCCGGTGCTCCTGTTCGCCGTCGCGGCTGTGCCCGGGGCCCTGCTCATCGCCAGGGTCGGCGTGCGTGGCGCCCTCGCGGTGGGGCTGGGTTGCGTCGCCGTCTTCGGCGCCGTGCGCGGGTTCGGCCCGAGCACACAGGTCCTGTTCGGCGCCACGTTCCTGATGGGCGCCGGCATCGCGGTGACCCAGCCCGCCTTTCCTTCGCTCGTCCGCGATTGGTTCCCGCGCCGAATCGCGATCGCCACCGCCCTGTACAGCAACGGCATCCTGATCGGCGAAACCATACCGACGGCGCTGACCACGCCGTTCGGCGTGCTGCCCCTCGCGCACGGCGACTGGCGCTGGGCGCTGGCGCTGTGGGGGATCTTCGTCGTCATCACCGCGGTGGCCATCACGGTCGCGGTTCCGGCGCGCGGCCCCAAGCCCGCGGTCCCCACTCCCTGGTGGCCGAACTGGCGCGAAGGGCAGACGATCCGGATCGGCTTGGTGATGGGCATGGCCTCCGCCGTCTACTTCGGCACCAACGCCTACATCCCCGATTTCCTCGACCAGACAGGTAGGCATCAGCTCATCTCCCCCACGCTGGCGGCGCTCAACGGCGCCCAGCTGCTGACCGCGCCGGCCGTCATCCTGCGCGAGCGCCTGCTGACCGGCCGCGTCGGCTTCATCGGCTCGGCCGCCCTGATGGCGGTCGGCCAGGTGGGGATGGCGGTCGTGCCGGGCAGTGGGGTCATCGTGTGCGCCCTGATCCTCGGCTTTGCCTCGGCGCTGGCCTTCATCGTCGCCCTCACCCTGCCGCCCAAGTTGGCTCCGCCCGGAGACGTCCACCGCATGAGCGCGGCCGTGTTCACGATCCAGTACTCGACCGCCTTCGTCGTGCCTGTGATCGCCGGCTTCATGTGGGACGCCAGCGGCAAGGCCGTCCTCGCCTTCCTGCCCGGCGTCGTCGGCGCCGCCCTCATGGGCTGGCTCGCGCTGCCGCTGCGGATTCCGTCCTCTTACGGGCCTACCGCAGGGCGCTGACGCATCACTCGATTGCCTGACCGGCGAGAAAGGCCGCCAGGAAGACGGCCTGAAGACCAAACCCCGCCCCCAGGACCACGGTCTCGAGAACACGGTGGCGCTGGAGGAGGCGGCCGAGGGCAAGAAACGCGGGCACCGCCGCGCACATGAAGCGCCCCGCGCTCTGCAGGTAGTAAGAGCCTGACACGATCGGCGCGGCGAGGGCGAGATAGAGCAGCCCGGCGGTGTAGAGGGTGAAGGCGAGCGGTTGCCGGCGAGCGGCGCTGACCAGCAGCACGGCGACCAGAAGAACGGCGAGCAGCTCAGCGGTCTGGACCCAGCGCCCCTCGCTGGCAAGCGGCAGGCGCACGATCCGCGCGGCGGCTTGGAACGGTACGGAGAAGATCAAGGCTGCCTGCCTGTGCCAGCCGATCGACTGTTCGCGAACGAACAGCAACGGGTCGTGGAAACGGGTCGCCAGGTAGGCCATGTACAGGCCGATCGCGGCCGGGACGGCAGCGGCCATCGCCAGCAGCCGGCTGATCTCGCCAAGCCGGGCCAGCGCGGTCTGCCTTTGCCACCAGCCCCGCTGGCGGCCCAAATCCCAGATCAGAGGCAAGACCAGGATCACCGCGGTGACCCGGGTCAGTGCGGCCAGGAAGGCGAGCCCGGCCGCCGGCGCCCATCTGCCCCGCCGAGCGAGGAGCAGAGACCAGACCGCGAAGGCGATGAACGGTCCCTCGGTGTAGGCCGCCGCGAGATAGAAGGCGAAGGGGTAGGCGAGGAACAGGCGCGCCGCGCGGCGACCGAGCGCCTCGTCCTCTTCGGCGGCGCCGAGCGCGACCACGCCGGCGATCGCGGCCAGGCCTCCCAGGTTGGCGACCAGCATGGCAGCCCCAAGCCGGACCGGGTCGGGTGCCGGCCACACCGGGCCGCCCGCGTGACCGAGGGCCCCCGCCAGGGCTCCGAGCAGAGCCGGATAGAGCGGAAAGAACACCGTGGCCTTGGGCGAGAAGTAGGCTTGCCGGGAGATCAGCTGGTACCAATGGGTGTCCCACTGGTCCCACAGTTCGAGCAAGGAGCCGGGGACGTGGCTCCCATGGACCGCCCCCGCGACGACGGTCAGCAGCAAGAAGCCGGCCCGCGTGACGGTGAACGCAGCCAGCGACCACAGCCAGATCCGCCGCCACGGGAGCCGCGCCGGGGCGACGGTCACCGTACCAGGACAGTCACGATTCGACTCCAGGACATCGGTCACGTGGCTCCCCCCGCCAACCAGAGCGATCTTTGTTTGCTAGGGGCGCTTCTTACGTCCACGCCGCAGTCGCTCGGTAAATTCGTACGCCAGAGGCGGGAAGCCAAACAGCAGCCCGATGCCGACGATCAGAAGCATCCGGACGGCACTGTTGTTGCTGGCGACCAGATCTGGATTGTCCCCCGTCTGGGCACAAGCACCGGGCTGGACAAAGATGCACGTAATCCTTGATTGCCAGATCTCGACCGGATAGGTCGAACCCACTGCCACTTCGTCGTAGAGAGCCCGGCTGTCTGTCGTGGAACTCAGACCGGACGAGGTGGTCACGACCACGTTGTAGCAGGTTGATGTGTAACGCCCGCCACAGGCCGAGGTGAACTGTTGCGTGACTGTGCCTGAATCCTGAAAGCGACAACGGGTCGATGCGGAAACGGCCGCGTCATGGCTGTAGGGCCCGCAGGTCGGAGATGAGTGGTATCGCCTGGCTGAGCTTTCCAGCTGGCCGGGCAGTCCAGTGACCAGCGGTGTGGCTCCGATGGCGATGAACACCAAGCCGATGAGGACGAACGCAGGAACGAGATTGAGGCGTCCTGACCGTCTGTGCGTCTTGCCGTTACGGGCCACAGCAGGCGGATTATGGCGGTGGAGCGGGAGGCGGGAGGCGGGGCCCCGACTACCAAGCCATCCGTCCAATTCACTTATCGCCTCCGATGGGAGCCAAGGTCAGCTGGCGTCTGGGCGCAGCCTGCACGTAACGCGCTGATTCGTGCATCGCCTCATGCCCGACGCCAGCCGGCGTCTCGGCGCGCGCCCGGTGAGAACAGCAAAGGGAAAAAGGTGGAGCGGGAGACGGGTCCGCTGCCCCGAGTACCAATCAGTCGGTCGAATTCATCTACCGCCTGGCTTGACTGGCCGTTTCGATCCTGCTACCCAACGTCCTTCAAGAAGGCGCGCACCCGTTGCATGAGCAGTGCCGCGGCTCTTTCGTCGTAGTCGGGGAGGCTGTTGTCAGCGAAGAGGTGGCGATCGCCTGGGTACAGGAACAGCTCCGCGCCATCAATCGTTCGGTTGAGCTCGCGGGCAGCGTCGAGGTCTCCTTCCTGCACCCACTCGTCGGCCTCCATCATGTGGATCTGCAGCGGAACGGCCTGCGGCCAAGGGCCGCCGAAGTCCGAGGTCGGGAAAGCGGCATGAAATAGCAAGGCCCCCTTAGCGCCGGGACGCGTTTGAGCCAGCATCTGCGTTTGAAATCGAGTGCACAAGCTGGAGCGGGAGACGGGGTCCAACGCCCCGAGTACCATCAGGGCGTCGAGTTCGTCTACCGCGTCAATTAGTTAGGACAATAGTGTGTACGCCGATGATCCTGGTGTGTATAGTTGGTTAATGGCAACGCACGTGAGGAAGAACATCACGCTTCCCCGTTCACTCGACGAACGCATCCGTAAGACCGCGCTCAAACGAGGCACTACGCAGAGTGGGCTCATCGTCCACCTTGTAGAGAAGGGCCTGGACGCTGAAGCGGGTCAGGTTGACCGTATGTTGGCTTTCGCTGGAGTTCTCCACGGTCCTCCAGACCTGTCCGAAACCATCGACGAGACGGTGTATCGCCGCTGAGCTCTGTCGCGGACAGCGGGCTTCTGATCGCAGCGCTGAATCGTGGTGATCGCCACCATCGCTGGGCGATGAACGCAATAGAGGCTCAACGAAGATTAAGGACTCCGTTAGTTGTACCTGAAGTGGTCGCAGGCGAAGCCTTCACCAAACTGCGATACGACCGACGCATCAGCGGCCGCGGCGACGCCCGGCCCGCCCTCACTGTCTTCGGTCTCCTCGAGGCAGGCAGCAAGATCTTTGAAGTCCGAGGCATGCCAGATGAATCTCTTCGGCGCTCCGTGGCTCTGTTAGCGAGATATATCGACCAGTCCTTCTCATGGGTGGACGCGATCGTCCTCCTGAGTGCCGATGACGATCGCCGGGTCGAGAGGCTTTGGACGGTCGACTCGAGTCTCGCGGCTTACCGCTTCTCGCACAGCGTTGCCGTGTCGACGCCGAGCGACTGATCCTGCGAACTCGCGGGGCGTAGGCGAGAGTCAGCTGGAGCGGGAGACGGGGCGCGAGGCCCCAAGTGCCAAGCGCTCGGTCCAGTTCATCTACAGGATTGTTTAGGGATGCCTAGGGCTGCCAATCAGGACAGGACTTCTGGTCAGCCTCAACAAACCCGTCCGCCACTGAGCGCCTGGTGCCTACCGTCCGAGGCCCGCAGAAATGATGTGTATCCAAGCTGCGGAGACCGACGCCCCTGTGAGGCCGAGGCTCAGTCCAATGCCGGCAGCGCTCCGCCGTGAGATTCCGATCACGACAGCAAGAATCAAACCCGGTGCGGCAATCACAGCGAGCAACGGCACGGCTACTGCGCGAGACAAGGCCATCTGCGAAGGAAGGTGGCCCGCTATAGTCAGATAAGCCTCAGTGCCGAGAAGGGTTGCAATAGGCTGGCCGCCCACTGCCCCCACAGCAAGCCCGATTCCGATTCGACTACATAGCGATAGAAAGGCGATCGACGGCAGATAAATGACCAGTTCAGAATTTCGCTTCATTCCAATCGGACCCAGTAGACGAGCCGCCTATTGACTGAGGCGGCTCGTCTTTCCAACGGCGACTTACGGAGCGCTGCCTGGTCTAAAGCTCCATGCCTCGCTGTCGATTAGCCAGCGCCCGCTGGCCTTGGTAAGTGTGAAGGTGTAGTCAACGTCGTTATGCGGATTAGCTTGAACTAACGTGCCATTTTGGTCTTGGGCAACCCTCGTCCACGCGGTCAAAGAGACGCTTACAAGTGCAGTTGACCCGTTGACCGATATAGACGTGAACACCAGATTCTCGACGCCGCCGGCAAGGTAGCGGACTTTTCCAGGCTTGTCAGCGCGAATATTTGCCTGGATCACATTGACGTTTCTGGCCAACGGTGAGCCGGTGTAGTACTGACTGAGAACCACAGGAACGCGGTCGATCATCTGCTGGTTGATCGCGTCGGGCATTATTCCGCCCTGGTACGCCGGTGGCGGAACTTCCAGAGTGTGCGTCGCAGTCAAAGCTCCGCGAATGACCTGCTGAATGGCAACCTCATCAGTCGTAGCGTTAGCTCGAAGCGCGACTGACGAGAAGATCGCAGCTGCCGCGATTAGGGCGGCAATTGCCATCAAGATCAGTCGATACATACCGCGAACGCGGATTGGGATGAAGTAGGGTCTCGATGCCATTTCTCGCGCCCTCAGTTGCTTGAAGAGATGTGATATTCGTCGATGCTGGTCGTCGATGAATTGGCGTTGTAAGGCTGTAGTGTCCAGTAGGCGTGGTAGCGATTCGTTGTGTGCTGGTCCACTAGATCGCCGTACCATCCGCTGTTCGGGTCGGTGCCATACGAAACCTGAATCGACATGTGATCGACTCTGCCGTCGCTATTCCAGTCATAAAAGAGCTCGTCGCCCGCGTAAATAGTGTCATTGCCGCCGTAGGTACCGGAGTAAGTCCCCCAGTAGTAGCCGCCGGGGTAGTGAATCGCCTGGAACCTCTCCTGGTCAAATGCGACCGTCCAGCTATACGTCCATGTTTGACTACCAAGGTTCATGTACCAGTAAGAGTCGTCTGTCGGTGACCCGTTATTCGCTGTCTGGGGATACCCGCCTCCGAGGTACAACGCCTGCGAGACGTAGTTCGTGCAATCGTCGCTGAATGTTGGCCATCCAGGGGCATCTGCGTTCCAGTGCCCATCGGCCCAAGACGCCGCCCCGTTGCCGCTGTAGGCATAGACTGACACATCCCCTAACATCGAGAAGCCAAATACGGTTACGGCAGCAAGGAGTAAAGACCGTAGCCGAGGACAATGCATGGCCCTTTTGCCTCCATCTTGTTTCTATCCGAAACGTCTGGTCACGTCCCTATTGAGCCCGCCAGGAAGTGCCTCGACTTTGGCAGTGCACCTGAGCCGCGTACAGTCAGCAGAAATGACGACAGCGCCCCGGTGCGCGCAAGCTGCGCTGCCACAATTCAGAACCGTTTCGGTTGGACGGCCAGCCAAGCGGCGACGAGTCCAGCCCGGCTGAAACAGCCAGTCTTGGTGAATAGACGGTGGATGTGTGTCCGGAGCGTGCTGAGCGAGATGGACAGGATCGACGCGATCTGCTTGTCAGCCAAGCCCTGAGACAGGAGAAGCAATATTTCTGCCTCTCGCGGCGTGAATCGAGCCTTCGTGCCGGCCTGCTCCAGTCGATCGTCGGCAGCCTGTGCAACCATTATTTGTCCCCTCGCAACACATGGAACCCAGCTGACGAGCCAGCACTCTACCTGCCGTTAACTAATGTGTCAAGGCACTAGGGCAAAGCTGCGGACGTAGAGGCTTTTGTTGAACGGCACCCCGCTTGCCGGGTCGTTGGGACGCGCCAGAGATTGCTTCGTCCATAGCGGAAAGTGCGCCCGGAGTCGCTTTGGAGTCGCCGTGGATTCGCCACGGGCGTCGGGAACTCCGGACCTACCGAGTCCAGTTTCAAGGTCGACTGGCTAGGTCTGGCGCGCCGAGGACGCGCCCTCTCAAGAAAGAACGCTCCTAGTGCACCGACCCGAAAGTAGCTTTCGGGTTGGCTTTGGCGAGGATCTCATCTGCGGTCTTGACCCAGATGAAGGGATGGCGCTGGTTGTTCCAGGTGGCGATGAAGCGCTGAATCGCTTCAATGAGCTGACCAACGCTCTGGAAGACGCCGCGACGAATGGCACGCCGGCTGAGAAGCGAGAACCAACCCTCAACCTGGTTGGGCCAGCTCGAGCCGGTCGGGGTGAAGTGCATGTGGAAGCGCCGGTGTCGGCTGAGCCACTGCTTGACGAGCACGTTCTTGTGGGGGTGGTAGTTGTCAACGATCAGGTGCAATTCGTGGCGCGGATAGGTGCGGTTGAGCAACTTCAAGAAGTCCAAGAAGTCGCTGACGCCATGGCGAGGCGAGAAGTTGCCGTGCACCTCCCCGGTGGCGACGTCGAGTGATGCGAACAGGGTTGTTGTGCCGTGCCGCTTGTAATCATGGGTGCGTCGCTCGGGCTGCCCAGGCCGCAGTGGCAGCAAGGGCTGAGTCCGATCCAGAGCTTGAATCTGGCTCTTCTCGTCGACGCTGAGCACGATTGCATTCCTGGGTGGCTGGAGATATAGCCCGACCACATCGGTGACCTTCTCGACGAGTTCAGGATCCTTGCTGAATTTGAAGCTGCGAGAGCGGTGGGGTTGCAGACGGTACTCCTTCCAGATCCGCTGCACTGTGCTGCGGCTGAGACCAACGCGTTCGGCCAAGGTCCGCGTACTCCAATGTGTGGTTCCATCCGGCGGCTTGGACATGGTCGTGCTCAGCACGCGCTCCACATCCTCCCGGCCATAAATTGCGCGCCGGCCGCGGCCTTCTCCTTCTTCGAGGCCTTCCAGGCCAGCCTCGATAAAGCCGCCATGGACTCCAGGTATGGGCTGGTGAGGAGCAGGTCCGAGAGGAGCGCAGGGAGCGGACGCGCGAGATCAAGCAGCGGATACCCACGCCGGACGGGCGCGGGATCTACCGCGCCAACGGAGGGCGGATCTTCTTCGACCTGGAGTGGGATCGGGCCACCGAGTCGCTGCAGCGGATGCGCCAGAAGATCGCCTCCTACGTCGCCTACTTCAAGCACTACCGTGACGCAGAACGGCACCACGTCCTGTTCGTCGTCCCCAACGACGGGCGCGAAGACAGCCTCCAGTACGAGACCTGGCGAGGCCGGCCGACCTACAGCCTCGACACGTGCTGCAGCTTCTGGACCACGACTTCAGATCGCCTGCGCCGGTCGGGACCGCTGGGCACGATCTGGCTCAAGGTCGAGAACCGCGCCGAGAAACCGCCGCCGATCGGATTCACCAGAGTCGGTCAGCGGATCGCCTTCAGGCAACTGCCGCCGATGGATGACACCGATCGCTCGACTGCTGACTGCATCGGCAAGCCATTCTGGTGGGAGCGAAGACCGGGTGGAGGTCAGGTCGCTTGAGGAGGCTGAGAGTCAAGCGCTTGACCCCTTCGAGCGCACGGCCCCGAACGAAGGCGCCATCGACGCCGGCCGACCTGGCGCCCGAGATCGTTCAGGTGATCGCTGTAGTCGCGGAGATCATGCTCGAGCAGCGCCGAAGACGGCCCGTCGAAGGCAATTCAGTCGCGCGAATGATTCCAAATGATCCCGCCAAAAAAGAATCATTCGAAGACATTCCGGCTGCGTGACCGCTACACACTGATCGATGTACAATGCAGCTCATGTTGGTTCGCAAGCAGATCATTGTGCCGTCAGAGACGGACAAGAGGATCCGACGACTGGCGCGCCAGAAGGGGATCTCACAGAGCGCTTTGATCGTCGAGGCCGTCGAAGCCCTGCCCGAGACCGCAACCCAGGTCGACCACGTCCTCGCCTTCGCGGGCGTGATCAAGGGGGCACCCCCCACGCTCTCAGAGGAAGTCGACGAGGTGGTCTACCGCTGAGACGTGCGGGCGGTGATTCTGGATACCGGGCCGGTGGTCGGACTCCTTTCTGAGGACGACGAGCACCACGCGGCGTCAGTTGCAGCGATCAAGGCCAGCGGTCGGAGAGGGAGGAAGCTGTGCACGATTTGGGAGGTGATCGGTGAGGCCTACACGCTGTTTCGCATGCGCTACGCGCCTGCCCGCTCAGCCGAACCCGCCCTGGTCGTTCTGCGCTGGGCTCGCGAGAGCGGGATCGAGCTGCTTCGCACAGACGAGGCCGACCATCAGCGCGCGGCCGGAATCCTGGAGCGCTACAGCCAGCTCCGTCTCTCCTACGTCGACGCTCTCTTGCTGGCAGCCGCGGAACGAAATCGCGTGGAAGAGCTGATCACGGTCGACATGCGCCACTTCAGCACCGTGCGGCTTGGCCATCGCATGACTGTCACTCGAGTTTGAAGGTGAATGCATGAACCGGCAGGACGAGTGGACACGCGAGACCGAAGCCGCTGCACTGGAGCGGTTGCGTAGCGCCGCTAACGCGCATCGCTCAGCACCGGTCGTGCTCGTATACACCCGCCAGTCTGTCAGCGACTTCGATGCCGACGGACGTCCGCGCGGTCCCTCGCTTAGCCAGCAACTGGACGCGGTCCTGCGACGACCAGAGCTGGAGGGTCTCGCCTTCGAGCATTTCGAGGATGCCGACCGTTCCGGCAAGGAAACCTCGAGACGTCCTGGCTACCTCGCACTCATGGAGCGCACTCGGACACTGCCGGCCGGGCAGGTTGGCGCTATTGCCTTCTTCGACGCCGATCGCCTCCATCGCAACGACGTCGAGTTCTTCCGCTTCATGGCCGAGATGACCGAGCGCCGCATCCTGGTCTTCGACACCAATGGCCTGATCAGCAACGTCGATCGGCTCTCCTGGAAGATCAAGGCCATCGTCGCCCAGGAGGAGCGCGAGAAGGTGTCGAGGCGCGTCCGCGACAACCTCCGCTACCTACGACGCAATGGGCAGCTACTGGGCACGATCCCGCAGGGCTACCGCCGCGTCGATGGACGGATCATGGAGGATCCCGATGCGGCACCGGCGATCAAGGAGATCTTCCGGCTCTATGCCACCGGCCGCTTCAGCCTGCGCTCCCTGGCCGAGCATCTGAATCGGTCTGGCATCAAGCCTTACCGCGGCGCAGATAAGACGAATCACAACCGATCGAGGGCGATCATCTTCACCGGCGACGTGCTCAAAGACCTCATCGGCAACCCCTCCTACGCCGGCAAGGTCCTCGTCGAAGGCGAGCTCGTGCAGGGTCTCCATCCCGCGCTGGTCGACGAGGAGACCTGGCGAGCCTGCCAGGACGTCAAGAAGCGCAACGTAAGGCGCACCAGCAAGGCCTGGACCAAACACACCTATCCGCTGACCCCGATCCTGCTGTGCGCCCGCTGCGGCGGTCCTATGCACGGTGAGGCCGACAGCCGCAAAGGACGGATTCAGCGCTACTACGGCTGCCACGTCGCGCGACGGAACCGTTCCGCAGTCCATCCCTCTGGTCCGCGGTGCGATGCACGCATGTTCAAAAGCGAGCTGCTCGAGGATGCGATCCATCACGAGCTGTCGCAGCTGGTGCCTAGCGGCGAGATGCATGCCGCACTGCGGAATCGCCTTCGCGCTGGCGGCCGGCCAACTGCATCCCGTAAGAGCACGGCCGCGGCGGTCGAGCGTCTGGCTGCCCAGCTTGATCGCGCCAGGAGGCTCTTCGAGTACGGGGAGTACGACTGGGAGACGTTCTGCAAGCGGCGTGAGGAGCTCAACGAGCAGAAGCGTCAGCTTGAGAACGCGACTGACGCAGGCTCGGTCGACGTTGTGTGGTGCGAATCCCAGCTGCTCGATTTCACGACGGCATGGGAGAAGGCTGACTCAAGCCAGCGGGAGCGCCTCGTCGCAGGCATCTTCGAGCATCTCGAAGCCGAGGCTTTGCCGGAGGGTTCGTTGCGAGTGGTCGCCGTTCCGCGCGAGGCTTGGCGACCGTTTTTTGAAGGCTTGGTACTGGAGCACCACACGCTTGCTTGTTCGAACCTCAGCGCGATGGCTCATCGGATCAGGCCCTTGGCCGCTCTCGCCGTTCCGTCCTATCCAGGGCGCGTCGCATCGCATCGACACGGGCCACCAGCGCTTCTGGCGCCGGACTTTTCGAACCCGGCGAGCTCCATCGTCCGCGCCAACCGAGTTCGAGGGGAGCGAGGTTGAAGGTGGACTGGGAGACCGGGGTTCAAGGCCCGGGTCGCAATGCGCTCGTCCAGTTCACCTACCACCTCGGAAATCAGTCTGGAAGGCGGACCGGGAACGCGGCCGTTTCGATGGCCTCAGTGGTATGGAACGTCGACCGCAGCTGTGTGACCGGACCAAGATAGCTGTAGGTGCCAGCAACCGGCTGCTGGAAGGTCAACTATTGAGGGGCCCTGTCCACTTGCGATAAATGGCACTTCCTGTCGAACATTTGCGACCGACGAGTCGGCTGCATTGCCACTGATCTCGAGGGCAGGGCCGGTCGGCAAGCCGTTCACCAACCAAAGGATTTTGTTATTGGGGTTCGTGGGATGGCCAGCACGTAGCGGATAGCCAAACAGGATGCCTGCCGCGTCCGAGGGTGAGGCAACGACATAGATGACCGAGTCATTCGAAGCAGATGACCCAAGCTGGTGGCGAATCCAGTCAGGCATTCCTCCCTTGTATATCGGTGTCGCCCCACAACTGTCATTCATCATCACCTTCGAGGGAGTCAGCGTCGAGCTTGGATTGCCAGAGCAGCAAACCAGCAGTGGAGCAGCCAGGAGTGCCAGCCAGTATTGATACCTCAAACGAGAACCTCGAAAGACCTCCGTCCTATCCAGGAAACAGCCCAGCGCCGGGCGACTGCACACGCACGGTGCCATCGTCGTCGCGGTAAACCTGCACGATGTCGTCCGTGTAGCTGTCAGCTCCACCTCCAGGAAGCCGTCGGAGGCTTATGCCGTCTTGGATCTCCACAGATGCCACGTGGGAGTGGATTGCAAAAACGTCGACTGGCTTACCGGCGCGGAAGCCCGCGCAGAGCATGACAGTTGTAGTGCCATCTGACTCGTTGCGGACGATTACGTTCCCTCTATCAGTTGGTGATGTCATCGTGCTGTCCTCCTAACAACCACGTCGGGATTCCGTGACTATTCATTCCTGATTAGTTCCAAGGGTGAGTGGGCTTCAGTGACGGTGCCAAACATCACGGTCCGCCAATCGCCGGCGAACGTGTAGATACCGCACGTCGTAGCGATTCCAAGTCTCCGTGGCAAGCGAGCTGCGACTACGTGCTCCTGGACCTCACCCATTGAAAAGATGGATGCGACGCTCCGCCAGAGCGATACACTCATCAGGGTTCGTTGGCGCCAGTCGACGATGGCTCTGCTGCCCACATAGCCTTTTGCGCTCCTTCTGACAGCCCGCTTAGTAGCTGAGTGTCTTAACACCAGGTACAACAGACGCGGCAACGTGCGACACTCGAAACGTGTAATAACTACGCAACCTCCAGTCTGATCATCGTGATCAGGCACATGTACCACCTACGCAATGAGCGCCTGCCACGCCAGAATTGGAACGGTCGCAAGGATGAGGAGGCCTGTTCCCTTCCGAATATGATCTACGACGCTTAGGTGGCGGCCGTTAATCAGTAGCGGCCCCTCGATTCGGGCCATATCTCCGTTCAGGATGAAGCTAACAAGCACCACGATGCCCGCGGCTCCTAACGCAATTGCCAGCAAAATGAGAGGAGACGAAGCGGGCTCGAGGAGGAGTGCCATTGCGATTGCAAGCCAAATCAGAGATGTCGTCTTCTGGGTCGTGAACAGAAGGCCGAGATCGAATCCATACGTCAGCCCAAGAAAGCCTGCAGGCACCGACCGCACCATACGTTGCGGTACTTGGCGATTGATAGAAGGCGTGCGGCCGATAACATCTGCAATACCCAACGTCATGGCGATGCCAGCGACAATGAGCAATCTGTTGCGGCTCGGTAGAAGGGCTACCGCGCTGGAACCAATCAGATAAACGGCGAGCGATAGAAGCAAACCCGCAGCCACGCCCCCAACTAACAGGCCGGTCACAAACCTGACGCCGCGGGCAGGAAAGGCTTTAAGCATTGGGCTGGCCACGCCAGTCATCGACAGACCTCAAGGACTGAAGGCTTGCAGTGCCGCGCCGACAACCCCGACCGCTAACGAGACCGCCGTCCAGCTCGTGGTACTCATGCTTGAGGGCTCGGGTCAACACCCCGGACTGGAACAACTCTGGGCGGAATGACCGTGCCAGTCCTCGCAGCAGTAGCACGATTGGCACTGATCCTGGTTGCAGATCCACGTGTAGCTGCCGGGGTAGTTCATACAGGCGGAGATGCTTTCGTTTGGCGGGCAGTAGATCAGATTGCAACACGCTAGCCCGCATGACGCCTGCACGGTGCCTGTGTGACCGAACAGTCCTGCAGCCGCTGCCAACCCTCCGGCACCTAACCATGTCAAGAACTTCCGGCGCGGAGGTCTTTCGTCGAATACGCTCGCGAGGCCACCTCTATCACTCATAGCGCTAAGCTCCCTGACTTCATACGTTCGCAACGGTAGGAATCGGATAAAGCGATTGGCCGTCATCGGTTAGCTTGTGCAGCGCATCCAGGTCATCGAATACAAGCGCCGTTTGCAGGCGACCCTCCCTGAAGAAGAGGGCTACCGGACTCATCATTACGTTGAATTCACCTCGAACCCATTCACCTCCCTTATCGATGTAGGAACTGGCCTTGCTCAGTCCGTGCCGTGCAATGAAGTCGTGGCCGGACTCGATGTTTCCACATGACATGAGGATTCCGAATCCGCTTATGCGCGGATCCTCACTTTTCCGAAACTGCACTCCAATCTCCTCACAGCTGGCACATGCGCTACTCAATACCAAGAGCACACCGTCTCGAGCTTCCTTGAGGTATGCCAGTTGCGTCGGCCACCAGGAGGCCACATGTCCGATGCGTGCACCTTCAACCGGCTTGATCGAAGGTCCCGAATGAAGCCGCGCAGGCTGGGGAATTCGCGAAGCCAGTTCACCAAGCATGGCGAAGAGCACGACAATTGCTGCCGCCATGAAGAGGAGCACGAACGCGAACAGCAAATCGATCACAGTCCCATCACCTCGCTCTTTCGGTGCTAAGCACGGCGGACGAGGACACCACCCACTAGGCCGCGGTGAACCCAAAATGTCCAACCGACGATCGCGATTGAGACCAGGTAAAGGCTCGGCACCGTCTGGACCACGACGCTCTGCAGCAGGTTGGTCAGCAGGAGCAGGATGAAGAATGCGCCGCTCACAACGTTGACCCATCCAAACGGGCGCCTTCCGTTAGTAGCGCCAAAGCAACCGCAGGGCAGTCGACTGCCACGAATTGACCCGGCCACACCCAAAACCACGAAACAGATTCCAAGACATCCTGCGGCAACCGCTCCGGGCACCCTCGATGGAGCGGTCGTCAGGGAAACGCCTGCGACGATTTCGAAAACTGCAATGAGCCGAATCCACGTCCGGCTAACCAGCCGGCCGGTTCGGCCGACGACCTCCTCCAGCGCGTGACGAAATGGGTCTGGCCTTGCCAGCTTAGACACTCCAGCACTGATCAACAATGCGGCCGCGACACAGTTAATCGCCGCGGTCGCGAGCTGCAGCCCTTCTGTAATCGGGACTACGGGTCCCAATAGCATCGACCCGCTAAACATTCCGCCACCCCGCTGACTCCCCGAGCATCTGTTGCCAAACTGAGCTTACATTTCCTCCGCGTGTTGTCAAGCGGTTGGTTATTCAAGAGCATTACTGCTCGCTTAGCGAGCGTCGCGAGCCGTGCTCCAAGCTCGGTGGCTCGGCAAGCGACCGGCCAAGGTTGCACGAAACGGTGGCCACGTCTCGCCTTCGAGGGCAACGCCGTGTCAGGGAAGCCCATGAAGCTGTAGTTCATTCAGCTCGTCCGAGCCGATGCCGATAACGCCGATCGCCCAGATCTGGTCATTGGTAAGACCCGCCGCTCGCAGCGAGATCTTCTCGTCCCGGGTCAGCGCGATCAGTTTGAAGGCCGGCCTGGGGCGATCGCGATGTGTCGGTGGACCGGCCACGCGATCGCCTCGCATCACCCACTGGTGGAAACGAAACCCCTCTGCTTTGAGGCCTTCGCGCAGCTCGCGGACCAATCGCCGCGCTTCGATCTGCGCCCAGCGATGGGCGGCTCCGGCGATAGGGCCGGCGAGGTCCTCTCGAATCAAGCGCCGGGCGTGACGCGTAGACACGCCCAGCTCCGCCGCAATCGCCGCCGCGCCGAAGCCAAGGTCTCGGAGGCCGTGGGCACAAATGAGTCGATGGGCGGGCGTCTTCAGGGAAGGCTTCACTTTCAGCGCGACAAGAAACGGGATGAGTTCATCGAAGGCGCGCGACTGCCGCCGCAGTCTCTTCGCCGCCGTCTCCCAGGCTGCTTCCCGCTCTTCAGCGGTTGGGCGGCGCCGCTTCCACGGCGGCGGCTTGCGCACGCGAAGGCCCAGAAAGGAGCGAGTCGAGATGAAGTAGGCGCCGTGCGGCCCCCGAACGGCTTTCAATCTCCCGCTCCGGATCCGCAGCCTGAGCGTCTCGACGTGGCATCCCACACGCTTGGCCGCAACGTCGAGCTTGATCAGTCTGAACTTCACCTGTCGCGATCGCATTTGCAGCTTGCAGTTTCAAGGCGAAGGACGCAAATCGTCCACACTTAGTATCTATAGAAGCATTTGTCGGGACGCCCATGGCTTTTGACCCAGGGCCCTCGGCGCAAAGCTGAGCGGCCAGACCGGGGTCGGCCGAAGGCGATTTCGCCCTCCACCTCCGCTCTCGAGCTCCCTTCGACGGCGCTCGGCGACAAGCGTTCGAGACTCCTACGGTCTTGCAGGAGGGGCCGGACTCCGGCCCCCTCCACGACCATCTCCCAAGCTCAGCGTGCGCCCAGCGTGCGCTCTGCGTGCGGTCGACGGCTCCGGCCTTACCGCGTTGATGGAGCTGAGACCCAGAGGGGATGGCAAGTATGAGGCCATCTCATTCCGAGTCGCTGGACGACGACGATGAGGAACCCAATGACAAATCAGGCGACGTCGACGAGGAGCCAGAGGCCGAGGACGTTCCCGCGGAAAAGGCGGAGGAAGTGCCCGATTTCGCTTCGTCTTTCGCTTCTGGGGGTTCGTTGCGGCCTGCGCTTCAGGAAGCGAAAGACGAGGACCCCACCTTCCAAGATCAAACTGAGCCACCCGGCGAACCAGGACGGTCTCTCCTCTCAACTCATCCGATCATCCTCCGAGACCTTCCTCCCCAAGCCGACGCTCGTCCCTCACAAGCTCAACTCAGCAAACTCCACCGATCACTGACCCAACGCGACCTGGTCATCCTCCAAGTCCTATACGACTATCGCTACCTGAACACGCTCCAGGTCACAGAACTCTTCTTTCCCAGCCTCCGCTCCTGCCAGATCCGGCTGCAACACTTCAAGCATCTCGGACTCGTCTACGTCTGGAAAGTCATCGAAACCCCCGGCGTCAGACGTCGTCATTCCATGTGCCTGATCTCAGCGCGGGGGGCCAGGGTGCTCGCCGACTGCCACGGTGACAATCCGCGCGACTACGTCGAGCGCAGTCACGACGCCCGCGACCACTGCTGGCACGCCCTTCACGACCTGGAGGCCAACCAGTTCTTCGTCTCGCTGGTCAGCCGCAGCCGGCAACTGGCCAGCGAGGGGCTGCTGCTCTGGCACGGCGAGGAGCAGGTCCGAGCCGAGCGCCGCGAGAAGGCGCGCGAGTACAAATGGCCCACGCCGACGCCGGACGGCTGCGGGGTCTATCTAGCCGACGCGGGACGCATCCTCTTCGACCTGGAGTGGGATCGGGCGACAGAGTCGATGGGCCGGATGCGCCAGAAGATCGCCTCCTACGTCGGCTACTTCGAGCACTTCCGCAACGCCGAGCAGCACCACGTGCTTTTCGTGGTGCCCACCGACGATCGCGAGGACAAGCTGCAGTACACGATCTGGCAGGGACGCCCCCACTTCGGTAGCGATAGCTGCTGCAGCTTCTGGACCACCACCTCCGATCGCCTGCGCTGGTGGGGTCCGCTCGGCACGATCTGGCTGAGGGTCGAGAACCGTGCCGCCGAGCCGCCCCCGCTGAGTGTGACCAAGCTCGGCAAGCGCATTCCGTTCAGGCGACTGCCGCCCATGCAACCCAACGAGCGAGCGATCGCCGATTGCATCGGTAAGCCGGCATGGTGGGAGCGCCGGCCTGGGGGCGGTCAGGTGGCATGAAGGAAGGTTCGCCGGGAAAGCAGCGAGGGTCGAGCGCTCGACCCGTGCATGGCGGCTTGTTACGCGACAGCCCACAGGGGTCCGACGTTGAACCCCTACCGTCCGATGAAGCCATCGAATCGTTGCGCCGCCTGGCACGAGCCATGATCGTTTCTGCAATGGAGGCATACGCGCTGCAGCGGACGGCAGAGCCGAGCATCGCTCCTTCTACCGCAGTGGTATCCAAACCGGCAGACCGCCCGGTAGGGATCTACAATCGGCGGCGAAAGAGGTGGGGTCGCGCCGCGTGAACGGCCGACCCCGTGGCCTCAACCCTGATATGGAGGGTCAAGACATGAGCGAGTCTATGGCATCGCCTTCACCGCGTTGCGTGATCTATCTCCGCGTCTCCACGGAGGAGCAGACCCAGCGCGACTTCACCGAGGAGGGTTTTTCGCTGCCGGCGCAGCGCGAGGCTTGCCTGCAGCACATCCGCGACCAGCACTGGACGCTGGTCGACGAGTACGTCGACCGCGACTCGGCCTCCAAGCGCTCGGGCGACCGGCCCCAGTTCAAGGCCATGCTGGCGCGGATCTTCGAGCAGGGCGACGTCGACGTGGTCGTGGTCCACAAGCTGGATCGATTCTCCCGCGATGCCGCCCACCACCTGGCCGTGAGGGCTGCTCTGCGCCAGCGCGGCGTTCGATTGGTCTCGGTCCAGGAGCAACTGGAAGAGACCGCCTCAGGACGTTTGGTTGAAGGCATCCACGCTCTGATGGCGGAGTTCTACTCGGCCAATCTTTCGGCCGAGGTCAAGAAGGGGATGAAACAAAAAGTCGAGATGGGCGGCTGGACTCATCGTGCACCGCTCGGCTACATCAACGTGCGCGAATGGGCCGGCGGCCGGCGCATCTCCTACGTGGCTCCCGATCCCGAGCGGGCGGAGCTGGTTCGGCTCGCCTTCAATCTCTACGCAACTGGCGACCACACCTTGGAGGCACTGCTAGAAGAGCTGCGCGCACGCGGTCTGACCAACCGGGGCCGCAAGGATTACCCGGCCATGCCCATCACCATGCACGGTTTGACCTGGCTGCTGACCAACAAGTTCTACGCCGGGCTGGTGGAGTGGCAGGGAGTCGAGTACAAGGGCCTCCACGAGCCTCTGGTGGACTCCAGGGCGTTCTTCAGAGTCCAAGACCTATTCGCCAGCCGTTCCGGCCGCTGGACCCGCGAGATCCGCCACGCGCACTATCTGAAAGGCTTCCTCTACTGCGCAGTCTGCGGCCGGGGTCTTTCTCTTCAACGCTCGAAGGGCCGCTATCTCTACTTCTTCTGTCTTGGCCAGAAAGACCGCCGGCGTCCCACCGGCTGCAAAGAGGCCTACATCGCCGCCGAAAAGCTGGAGCGCCAGGTCGAGGAGCTCTACCAACGCGTCCAGCTCCCGCCCGAGTGGGCCAAGCGTCTGCGCGCATCCATGGAGGCGGAGATCATCGCCCGCCAGGACCGCAACGCCAGCGAGCGCGAGTTCCTCACCCGCAAGCTGGCCAAGGTCGAGACGGAACGACGGAAGCTACTCGAGGCCTACTACGCGGGTGCGATCGACGTAGCACTACTGCGCAGCGAGCAGCAACGGATTGGGAGCGAGATTCGCGAGGTCGAGGAGCGGCTCAAGAGCGTCGAGGCGTCACTGGCCGAATGGCAGGAGGTGCTCGCCATAGCCTTCAAGTTCGCCACCAATTGCGGAAAGGCGTATCGGTCGGCCAACGGCCGCACTCGCAAACTCTACAACTCGGCTGTGTTCGAGCGACTCACGGTGCGAAACGGAGAGATCAGCGAGATCGCATATCGCGAACCGTTTGGCGCGCTTTTTGTTTTGCCAGAGTTCGAACAAGGAGGTTTGGAGCGGGAGACGGGCTTCGAACCCGCTACCTCGACCTTGGGAAGGTCGCGCTCTACCCAGTGAGCTACTCCCGCTCGATCCGCGAACTCCAGATTCTAGGCGACTACGTCTCGACGACCGCTTCGGCCTGCGGGGCCGCTTCGGAGACGACCGAACGCACCATGGCCGAGTACTTCTCGACCAGGCGCTCCGATTGGACCGGATCCAACGTCGAGGCGATGACGTGGTACTCAGGGCGGTCCGCGTCCGGGACCACCAGCACCCACCCGCCCTCGACGAACACCTTCACCCCGTCGGTCAGGTCGACCCGGTCCTTGAGGTGCTGTTCCATCATGGTTCGCATGACTCGGCCCTTCACCTCCCATGGGCAGAACTCCACGGCGGTGCGGTGCGACACCGGCGGGATGCGGGAGCGGAGCGCGCCCAACCCGGCTCCCGTCTGCGCCAGCAGCTCGAGCACGCGCACGGTCGTGAAGATGGCATCGAACGAGACCGCGAAGTCGGGCCAGCAGTAACCGCCCGCACCGTCCGAAGCCACCACCGTATCGGCATGCTGAGCCGCTCGCAGGACCGCACCGGGCGTGATCTTGGTCGGCACGAACCGGCTCTGCATCTGGTCGGCGATCATGGAGAAGGCCAGCGATGCCGACGCCGGACCGAGCACCATCCCCATCTTGTTCGCCAGCGCGAGCTGAGAGATCACGGCAAAGGCGGTGTCGTGATCGAGCACGGCCCCGGTCTCGTCGACCAGGAAGCAGCGCTCACCGGGCGTATCGATGAAAACGCCAAGCTTTGCTTTGACCGCCGAAACGATCACGCCCATCTCCTTCAGGTGATCGCGGAAAGTGGCCTCGTCCTGCTCGACCACGATCTCCGCGGGCGAGGCGTTGAGCGGGATGACCGTGCAGTTCATCTCCTGTAGCACGCGCGGCAGCACCAGGGCGGCCGCGCCGTTGTTGTAGTCGATGAGCACCTTGAACGCCGCCCCGCGCACCGCCTCGAGGTCAAGCTTGCCGATCATGTCCTCGATGTAGCGGTCGGTCTGGACGTCGCGCCGCACGATGCGACCCATCTCATAGTGCGAGACACGCCTGATGTCCTCGCGGAAGAACAGACCCTCGAGCTTGCGCTCGCTCCGCTTGTCCAGGTCGAGCCCGTGGTCGTCGAAGATGCGGATGTCCGCGGAACGCGGATCGACCGGGGACGTCTGCACGTGCACGGCGGGGATGTGATTATGGCGGGCCCAGTAGCGCGCGACCGGCGCCGGCAGCACCGACAGGTCAGTGGCGCCGGCCCCCGAGGAGATCATTCCCGACATCAGGGCGCGGTGGATCATGCGCGCCGACCGCGTGTAGTCGCGTGAGATCGCGATCTCCTTGCCTTTGGGGCTGAGCGCGCCGATGGCCGCGCCCAGGCGGGAAGCGAATTCCGGCGTGAATTCCACGTTGATCAGGCCGCTCAGCCCGTAGGAACTGAACAGGCCGCGCTTCCAGGACCCCGCCCAGATGATCGACTCGTGCACGACCGCGCCCGGCTCGACCTCTTTGTTGGGCCAGATGCGCACGTTCGCGTTGACTGTCGAACCCGCGCCGATGACCACGTCACTGCCGACGACGCTCCCCTCTTCGAGCAGGCAGCCGTTCTTGATCGTCACCGACCGGCACACCACAGCACCGCGAAGGCGGCTATTCAACCCGATGTAGGTGTGGTCCCACGTGATGGAGTTGGAGATCTTGACGCCGGAGTCGACCGTCGTGTACGCGCCGACCACGCAGGGCCCGTTGACCCACGCGCCCGCACGCACCTTGGCGCCGGCGCCGATGAATGCGGGCCCGTCGATGCGCGCCCCGGGCGACACCTCCGCATCCTCATGGATCCACGTCGAGTCGCCGACGCGGTCGCCTGGAATCTGCACCTTGACGCGCCCTTCGAGACAGTCGAAGTTCGCCTTGACGTAGGCGGCGTGGCTGCCGACGTCCTCCCAGTAGCCTGACGCCACCCAGCCGAAGACCGGCTCGCCCTCTTTCAGCAGCTTCGGGAAGACATCACCCGACCAGTCCGTCACCTCGCCGGGCCGGAAGAAATCGAAGACCGCCGGATCCAGGATGTAGATCCCGGTGTTGGCGAGGTCGGAGATCACCTCGCCCCAACTCGGCTTCTCGATGAAGCGCTGGACCGCCCCACCCTGGTCAACGACGACGACGCCGTACTCGAGCGGGTTCGGCACTGGTTTGAGCACGATGGTGGCGATCGCCCGGCGCTCGCGATGGAAGCGGGCGGCGGCGGCGAGGTCGATGTCGGTCAACGAGTCGCCGGAGATGACGACGAACGGCTCGTTGAGGTGCTGCCGGGCGAGGATGACCGAGCCGGCGGTCCCCAGCGGCGAGTCTTCGACCGAGTAGGTGAGCGCCACCCCCTGTTCTGAGCCATCGCCGAAGTAGTTGCGGATGGAGGCGCCCATGTACTGCACCGTGGCCACCACGTCGCGCATCTGATGGCGGCGCAGGTGCAGGAGGATGTGCTCCATGATCGGCCGGCCGGCCACCGGCACCAGCGGCTTGGGCTGGCGGCTGGTGAGCGGTCGGAGACGAGACCCTTCCCCCCCCGCCATGACCACCGCCTTCATGTCGCGCTCATCACAGTCAGTACCATCCTAGTTCGGTATTGGAAGAACTAAAGCAATTCGCCCTCGACCTGCTGTGGACCTGGCAGCCGCGCATCGAAGCTCTGTTTCGCGCCCTCGACCCTGGGCTGTGGGAGTCGACGCGGCAGAACCCGGTGCAGCTACTCGCGCGGCTCGGCGGGGACGGGGTCGCCCGTGCGTGCGAGCGCGAGGACGTGCAGAGGGCGCTCGACGATGCTCGCGCGGCATATCGCGAGTACTACGACCGCCACCCGCGCTTCATGGACGCGCACGCGCCGCTGGTCGTGGCCTACTTCTCCCTCGAGTTCGGCCTCGCCGAGTGCCTGCCCATCTACTCCGGCGGTCTCGGCGTGCTCGCCGGCGACCACCTGAAGGCGACGAGCGACCTCGGCCTGCCTCTGGTCGCCGTCGGCCTTCTCTACAAGCAGGGCTTCGGACGGCAGGACATCGACGCCGCCGGCCGCCAGGTCGAGGTGTACTCGGAAAACCACGGCGGCGAGCTCCCGGTGCGCCGGGTCGAAGGGGTCGAGGTCGAGGCCCCGATCGGCGGCCGGAGCGTGCGCATCGGAGTCTGGCGCGCGCAGGTCGGCAGGGTGCCTCTGTTCCTGCTCGACACCGACCTGGAGGCCAACCCGCCCGACCTGCGCGCCATCACCGACCGCCTCTACGTGCCTGAGCCGGACCGCCGCTTGCGCCAAGAGGTCGTGCTCGGCATCGGCGGGGTGCGCGTGCTGCGCGCGCTGGGCATCGATGCCGGCGTCTTCCACCTCAATGAGGGCCACAGCTGGCTGTGCGCCATCGAGCGCATCCGCGAGCTTCGCGCCTTGCGCCAGATGACGCTGGAGGAAGCCCGGCTCGTGGCGCGCGCCGGCATCGTTTTCACCACCCACACACCGATCGCCGCGGGCAGCGATTACTTCGAGCCCGGCTTGGTCTGGGACCTCCTCAACCCGTACCTGAGTCAGGTCGGAATCGGCTTCGACCGGTTCATGGATCTCGGCCGCCAGCGCCCTGGCGACCCGCGTGAGAAGCTGTGCACGACGTATGCCGCCCTACGACTGGCGGACCAGTCGGTCGGCGTCAGCCGCCTGCACGGCGCCGTCTCGCGGCGGTTGTGGAAGGACGCTTGGCGCGGGCTGCCCGAGACGCAGGTGCCGATCGGGTCCGTGACCAACGGCGCGCACATGCCGACCTGGGTGGCGCCGGAGATCGCGGATCTGCTGCGCCGGTACGTGGGGCCCGACTGGTGGGACCTGGATGGCGCCGACGGCCGCTGGCACGCGGTCTTCGAGATCCCGGCGGCGGAGCTCTGGGGCATCCATGTCGAGATGAAGCGCCGCTTGCTCGCGATGGCGAAGGTGCGGTCAGACGACTCGGCCGACCTCGACCTGAGTGCGCTCACGTTTGGTTTCGCTCGCCGCTTCGCCCCCTACAAGCGGGCCGATCTCCTGCTCCAGGACCGGCCGCGTCTGGTCAGGCTGCTGCGCGACGCCAAGCGGCCGGTACAGATGCTTTTCGCGGGCAAGTCGCACCCGGCGGACCAGCCGGGCAAGGACATCATCGCCGGCGTGGTCGCCCTCGCGCGTGAGGAGCCCCGCGTGGTCTTTCTCAAGGACTACGACATGGAACTCGCCCGCTGTCTCGTGCATGGCGCGGACGTCTGGCTCAACAACCCGCGCCGCTTTCTCGAGGCGAGCGGCACCAGTGGCATGAAGGCGGGCGCCAACGGTGTCCTGAACGTCAGCATCCTGGACGGCTGGTGGGACGAGGCCTACCGCCCCGAGCTCGGGTGGGCGATCCCGTCGGCGGCCACGCTCGACCGTCCGGAGGTGGACGACCGGGCGGAGGCGGAAAACCTCTACCGGCTGCTCGAGCGAGAGGTCGTGCCCGCGTTCTTCGAGCGCGACGCGGATGGGATCCCGCAGCGCTGGGTGGAGATGATGCGCGCGTCGATCCGTCACACCGCGACGGCATTCGCTGCCCGCCGCATGGTGATCGACTACTTCAACCAGGCGTACGCGCCCGGCGCCCGCCGCGTCGAGCAGCTGCGCCTGCTTCCCGACTGGGGTGGGTGAGAACCGCTGGAGCTCAGGCCCCACGTCACGCCTTCTCTCAGTCGACCGCTGCCGTGACCCCGAGGCGCTCCAGCCGCGCCGTGATCGCCGCCAGGTAGAGCTGCACGTAGCGATGCGCTGAGCGCGACCACGAGACGTCCTCGGTCATCGCGCGCCGGACCAGCCAGGCCCACAGTGAAGGATGCCGGTACGTTTCCGCGGCGCGGACGACGGCGGCGAAGAACTGCCACGCGTCGTAGGCCTCGAACGTGAAGCCGTGCCCGGTCGCCGCGACCGGGTCGTAGTCGCGAATCGTGTCCGCCAGCCCGCCGGTCGCACGCACGACCGGGATCGTCCCGTACCGCAGCGCGATCAGCTGTGCCAGGCCGCACGGCTCGAATCGCGACGGCATCCACAGCATGTCCGCGCCGGCATAGATGCGCTGGGCGAGCGCGGCGTCGAAGCCGATCGAGACGGCGACCTGGTGCGGCCGCTCGGCCGCCCAGCGCCGGAACATGTCCTCGTAGCGGCGATCGCCGGTGCCGATGACGACGACCTGCAGCCCGAGCTGCAGCAGCTGCGCCATCGCCTGCTCCACCAGGTCCAGGCCTTTGACGTCGTAAAAGCGAGAAACGATCGCGCAGAGCGGCTTGTCGACGTCGTCGAGGCCGAGCTCGGCTCGCAGCTCCGCCCGGCACAGGGCCTTCGGCTCGGGGACCTCCGCCGAGTAGTGGTGCGTGATGTTGGGATCGCGCTCGGGATCGAAGAGCTCGTAGTCGATGCCGTTGACCACCCCGTGCAGCTTGTGGGCGTTCGACCGCAGCAGCTCGTCAAGGCCCTCGCCCAGTGGCGGAGTCTGGATCTCGGCGGCGTAGCGCTCGCTCACGGTGTTGACGACGTCGGCGAAATGGATGCCGCGCCCGAGGACGTTGACGACGTTGTCCAGGCCCGGTATGCCGATGCTGATGAGACCCCATTCCTCGAGGCCGGCCAGCATCAGCGCGCCAAACCCGAACACGCCCTGGGCGGCCAGGTTGTGGATGGTGAGCGTGGTCGCGATCCGGGCGTAAGGACCATCGGTGTAGACGCGATCGAGCAGGTTCGGCACCAGCGCGGCGTACCAGTCGTGGACGTGGATGACGTCGGGAAAGAACTCCAGCGCCGGCAGCATCTCCAGCAGCGCCCGCGAGAAGAACACCGACCGCGCGTCGTCGTCTCCGAACCCGAACATCCCGTCGCGGTCGTACAGCGACGGGCAGTCGACGAAGTAGACGACCACCTCGCCGAGCCGGCTCTCGTAGATCGTCGCCGCCAACCTCTGAGCCCCAAGCGGAACCTGCAGGTCGGTGAGCACCGGGCGCAGTCCGTGCCGGTCGATGTCGATCTGGCGGTAGCGCGGCAGCACCACCCGCACGTCGTGCCCGAGGTGGCGCAGCTCCTTCGACAGGGCCGCGGCCACGTCCGCGACGCCGCCGAGCTTGGCGAAGGGCGCGAGCTGGGCCGTGGCCACCAGCACCTTCAGGTGCTTGGCGTGCGGCACCTCGGCCGCGGCCGTTTCACCGGGGACACGCAGGCCGAGCGAACCCGAGGGCGGCACCTGCTCGATGTCGCGGCCGTCGCGGCTCACCACCACCGCCACCTCCAGCGTGTCGCCGGGACGCTTGCCGAGCTGCTGGAACGGTATGCAGACGAAGAACGGGTCGGCGATCTCCCAGCCCGACTCGGCGACCGCTTTGGTCTGCGGCTCGACGATCCGGGCCACGGTGACCGAGCCGCCGTGGGCGCGGGGAACGATCCTGATCACGTACGCGGGCTCGAATCCGAGATCGGACGCCGCGGTCGCCGGCAGCGGCAGGTCCATGTCGCTCGCGCCGTCACCCGCCGGGGCGCCCGAGCAGTAAAGCCAGAAGTCGATGTGCTCCGACTCCAGCTCGCCCGCCGAGCGCGGCGTGTCGATGCGGAAATACATGTTCTGGTCGTCATGGCCGTAGAGCACGCGTTCGACCACGCCCGCCGGCCGGTGCAGTGCGCCGAACCCTGATCCGACCAGGTAGTAGCCGGCCTGGCTCCAGGCCGGGTCCTCGCGCGACTCCGGGCTGATGACGACCGCCGGGACGCCGCGCTCGGGCGTGGGGGCACGCTTGATGATCGGCTGGAACAGCCGCGCCGGGGCGCGCGCGCCCATGAGCTTGTAGACGTTGCGCAGGTGCAGGCGAAACTGGTTGTCCCAGATCGGGTCCATGCCCGAATCGTGCTTGCGGCTGAACCACCAGAACCAGTCGCTGCCTTCGGTGATCAGGATCTCGCGCCACGCCAGCGCCGCCTGGTCCGAATCTTTCGGCCGCTGCCTCGACTGGTCTTCGAGCCACGAGCGCGTCTCGGCCAGCAGGTCCCACGCGATGTTGTGCTCGGGGTCGCCGATCCAGGTGTCGAGGCTCGCGCCGATCCAGCTCCCGGTGTGCAGGTGATGGAGAGGCTGCTGGGCCGGGTGCTCGGCGAGGAAGTCGGAGACGGTGGTGGTCACGATGTCCTCGCTCGCCTCCAGCTCGGTGTAAAGCGCGTTCAGGAAGTCGTGGCCGTCACGGGGGAAGAACTCCCACGGGTTTTCGCCATCGAGCGCGATCACGGCCAGGAAATCGCGATCGCCCTGCTGCTCGCGAATGCGCCTGAGCCGTCCCATCAGGTTGCGGGCGGCGTCCGGGGAGGACATTCGCTGGTAGTCGAACCCGATGACGTTGGAGAGATTGGAGTCGCGGAACACCATCGCGAGCGATTGGCCCTCGCGGTCGACGCGGCGCGGCTGGTAGAGCTGCTCCGGCGCGTTGACCCTGCCCTCGCCGTCGTGCGAGAAGTGGGCGTCGAGCGAGCGCGCCAGGACCTCCTCGTCGCTGATCATCCATTCGACGCCGGCCCTCACCGCGAGCCCGACCGCGCTCTCCCCCACCGCCATCTCGGAAGGCCACATGCCTTTCGGTTGGCGCCCGAGCAGGCGCTCGAACAGCCCCTGCCCGAGGCCAATCTGCCGTTCCGCGTCCTCGCGATGAGAGAAGTGGCGCTCCGGCAGCTGCAGGTGCGGATTTGCGCTGCGCGCCGAGTCGACATGACAGATGAGAGGCAGGATCGGGTGGTAGTAGGGCGAGAAGGTCAGCTCCGCCTGCCCCCGGTCGGCGAGCTCGCGGTACTTGGGGATGATCCGCCGCATGACTTCCATCTGCGCCTCGAACAGGGGCAGCTTGTCCTCCTCCGTGAAGTCGCGGTCCTTGCGCTTGAGCTCGGCCAGGCGCGGATCCGACTCGGCCCACGCCGGGTCGCACCACGCGAGGTTGAACCAGATCTGGAGGTCGCGGATGTCTGCGGTCGTGAACGGCGCGTCCACGGTTCGCGACGCGAGTTCGAGGTAGCGGGGCGACTGCTGGACGCGCAGCGCGCGCGGTGACTCCCGCATCCATCGGAGCAGGAACTCCCGCTCCTCGGCCGACAGCTCGCCCGCCTCCCGCCGGCTGAGGTTGAGAAAGAGGTCGACCGACTCCTCCTTGCCGTAGTCCTCGATCTGCGCCAGCAGGGACGGCACGAGGTTGAACGTGGCGCGCACCTTCGGATAGGCGTCGAGCAGCGCCGGCATCTTGAAGTAATCCTTGGCCGAGCGAAGACGGACCCACGGAAGCAGGTATGTGTTGGTGAGGTCGTCCTTGTAATACGGCTGGTGCATGTGCCAGACGAAGGCGACCTGAAGTGGTTTCATCTCCCTCTAGGGTATTGACTGCCGGGCGGCGGCGAATTCGATGCGCAGGAGCAGCTCGGCGATCACCTTCTCCCAGACGTAGGCCCGCGCGGTGGTCCGGCCGCGCTTGCGCATCGACTCGACGAGCCTCGGCCGCTCCTTCAGCAGCCTCAGGCCGGTGACCAGCTCGATCGGGTCGTCGGTTTCCAGGACCAGGGCGTTCCGGTAGGCCTCGGCGTAGTCCTCGCCCGTCGACCCGGTCACCGCGAGCCCGCCCGCCGCCATCACCTCGAGGCCGACGAGGCCGAAGGGCTCGTGCCCGGAGTTGGCGAGCACGGCATCGCACGCCGAATAGATGACCCCGAGCAGCGCATCGCCGACGAAGCTCGTCAGGTTGATCACATCCCGGTCGGGGTTCTTGCGCAGGAGCGCGGACAGGCCGGATGCGTCGGGCGGCGCCTTGGCGTCGATGACGGTCAGCCCCTGCTGCCGGGCGTGGTCGAGCACCTCGCCGCCGTGCGGCTCGCGACCACCGCGCATCAGGAGCTTGACGCAGTGCCCGCTCCGCTTCAGCTGGCCCGCCGCCGACACCGCCATCAGCCAGCGCTTGTCGGGGTCGAAGCGTCCGATCTTGAAACAGAAGTGGTCCGCGCCCGCCGCCGCCTTGAGCTCGGCGACCGCCTCGGCGCCGGCGTTCTGGATCGACGAGCGCGGGATGCCGTTGCGAATGACGATCGGGTTCTGGCCCCAATCCCACAACTTGAACTTCATGTATCGGCTGACGGTCGTGATCGTCGCGGCCGACGCGAGCCGGCCCCAATCCATGCGGTGAAAGCCGTACGTGTTGTTGGCGTTCCACAGCATGACCACTCGATCGCGGAGGCCGCGCCAACGCAGCGCCTCGGCGATGAGGTGCATGGACCACGACGTGTGCCACTCCTCGCCGAGCACGACCACGTTCTTGCCTGCGGCGGCAGCCGGCGCGATGACGTTGTCGATCAAGCTGGCCGGCAGGCTGGAGTTCCAGTCGCGGATCTTTCCCTCCTCGCCGTCGTACACGCCGCCGCGATGCCGGGCCGATATCCACTGGCACCAGCGGTGGTGGTGCAGCCTGCCGGCCTCGTGCGTCTCCTCGCCCGGCAGGTCGGGATCGCCGCAGAAATAGAGGTGCGTGTCGTAACCCAGCTTCGCCAGCGAGCGTGAGAGTCCTTTCACACGCACGCCGAGGCCGCCCGCCTGGCTGTAAACGTCGGGCCCTTCGAAGCTCAGGACGACGAAGACCGTCCGGCGCGGGCCGTTGATCACCGCCGCGGCCCCAGCGCCCTGATCGCCTCGGCGTGCAGCTCCGGACTGGGCGCGCACAGGACCGTGGTCCGGCTGTCCAGCGTGCAGGGCAGCGGGCCCAGCGGAGCGCCGCGCATGTCGGTGGCCACGCCCCCCGCCTCGGCGAGGAGCAGCAGGCTCGCGGCCGTGTCGAAGGCGCGCACCGGGATCGGCGCGCAGAAAGCGTCGAACCCACCCGCGGCGGTGTGCGCTATGGAAAGCGCCATCGAACCCAGTATGCGGATCTTGGTCGCGCGATCCACCAGCGGACGCGCGAGCGCCAGCGCGCGGGGCGTGCTCTCGAGCCCGACGACCTGGATGCGTTGGGGATCCGGCCGAGGCAGCACGGTCAGCGGGCGCCCGTTGCGCCACGCGCCCTGCTTGCGGATCGCCGTCCAGGACTCACCGGCGTTGAGGTTCAGGACGCAGCCGGCGAAGGTGTCGTCGAGGGTCGGGCCGTCGAGCACGGCGAGCATGACCCCGAACAGCGGGATGCCCTGCTTGGCGTTGAGGCTGCCGTCCACGGGGTCGACGAGAACCAGCGGGTAATCGGAGCCGAAGCTCCGGTGCCCCGCCTCTTCAGAAAGCACCGAAAAGCTTTCCCCCCGCTCGGCCAGCGCTTCCAGTTCGACGAAAACGACCGCCTCCGCCGCCCGGTCGAGCTCCATCGTCCGGTCGCCGCCCGCGCCGATGTCCAGCTGCGCGCGTCCCGCCTCGGTGCCCGCGAGAGGCAGCACGACCTGGCGCACGCCGGCGCTGATCCGCACAAAGACCTCGAGCCAGTCGCTGGGTCTCAGCGGGCGCGGAACCAGTGCGGCGTGGTCTCGCTCTCAGACAAGGGCGGATTCGCTCGAGACCTTTCGGCGCCGGCGCCGGCGGCGCTCGACGACGATGGTGATGAGGTACGGCTGCTGCATCGCCCACACGCGCTCGATCAGCTGCGGGACGGGAATGCTGTGCGGAGCCGTGATCCCCAGCAGCACCAGGGCCTCGGCCACGTGGTCGGGCAGTTCGGTCCTGTCGTGAAGGTTGAGCTGCTCGAGCGTGTCCAGGATGTCATCGAGTCGGCGCAGGCCTTGCCGCCGCTCCTGTTCGTCCCGGTGGAGCATCCCAGAAAGCTTACTCGCGGCTCGCGTGAGCGCACGGTTGACCTCGTCGGGACGCTCGAACTGCAGCCAGTGCCCCGCGCCGGCCAGGATCTCGAGCCGGAACTCGCCCTGGACGCGGGCGGCGGTGGCCTCGATGGCGCGTCTGCCCAGCGCGGGATCCTGGTCGCCCCACAGCAGCTGCGTCGGTGCCTGGATGGCGCCCAGGCCGGCCAGTGCCTCCCAGGCGCCGCCTTCGGTCCGGAGGTTGGCGCGGTAATAGTTGAGCGCGGCGGTGAGGCGGCCCGGCCGGCCGAGTGATCGCGTGAAGTGATCGATCACGCCGCGCGGCACCGCGTCGGGTTTGGGGCCCGATGCGAACATGGCGCGCAGCCGGCGATGGTCCTCGTCCGCCAGGACCCGCTCCGCCTTGCCCTCCATCAGGAAAAGCGCGACGTAGCGTGAGCGGGTTTGCTGGTCTTCGTCCTCGCGGCTGCTTGCGGCGAGCG
The DNA here is from genome assembly GCA_004299235.1 of bacterium. Classification (NCBI taxonomy): domain Bacteria; species bacterium. Next base: position 28,881 of record SCQL01000029.1, on the reverse strand, counting down.
CGGCGGGATGCGCGACCGAAAGCGCCGTGAGCGTTTTCGTCATCTCCGGGTGGCGGCCGGCGAAGAACCAGGCCACGACCGCACCCCAGTCGTGACCGGCGACGTGAGCGGCGGCCCGGCCGAAAGCTTTGATGATCCCCGCCACGTCCTCGACCAGGTGGGTGATGGCGTAGTGCTCGACTCCGTCCGGTGCGTCGCTCAGGCCGTAGCCGCGAAGATCCGGCGCGACAGTGAGGCAGCCGGCCCTCGACAGAGCCTCCACCTGCTTTGACCAGGACTCCGCTCCCTCCGGGAACCCATGCAGGAGGATGAAGAGCTCGCCGCCGGCGGGTCCGTCGACCATGGTGCGGAAGCGCAGTCCGTTGGCGTGGACCATGTGCTGGCTGGCCGTCATTTGAGGGTGCTGATGAAATCGGCCGCAACGTCGAGCGCCTGGTCCAGGACGGCGAGCAGGCCGTGGCCTTGCCCCTTGAAGACCTCGAGGCGGGCGTTGGGGACGAGCTTGACGGACTCCCGCAGGAGGTCGAGGCGCGCAAAGGGATCGCGGTCGCCGCTCAGGAACAGGGTGGGGCAGCGAATGGAGGGCAGGTGCACGGTGCGGCGCTCGTCGGTGAAGCCCGGCCGGTGAAGCGGATACGAAAAGAGGATCAGTCCACCGAAGTCCGCCTCGACCGCGGCCAGGCTCGCGACCCTGCCGCCGAACGACTGGCCGCCACCGATGGCCTGGTGTCCTCGTCCCGAGGCCTTGATGAAAACGGGGACCGCGTGCTCCGCGCTTCCGCGTGGAAGATCGACCGCGACGGCATCGATTCCGCGACGCTTGAAACCATCGACGTAGGGCTTCATCGACGCTGCATTGCCCGATGCGCCATGACCGAGCACGATCCTCATGTCGTCCGCCGTCTCAGTGCTTCAAAACGTCGAGAGAGGTCGTGAGGGTGACGCCGTCGACGTACATCGTCGGAGACCTCACAAAAAAAATCTTAGCTACCCATTGACGTGAGTGGGTTCAGTCGAGTATCACAACAACTTGTATGGCGATGCCACTCGCGGTTGCCACCACAGAGGCGACGGACCCGACGCGAGTGCGCGACCCATTTCGCACAACCGCCAACGTTTCGGAGACCTCATCGATGAGGCTTCGCGGCGAAACCCGTGGGGTTGCAGAGGAGGTGCGTGCAGAAGAGAACGTGCATCACGTCCCACCAGGACATGGAGCCCGCCAAGCCGATGGAACCTATCGGGTCCGCATCAAGGGAGAAGGAGGTAATGCATGATGGCTAAGAAGAAGGCTGCTAAGAAGCCGGCTGCCAAGAAGGCTGCCAAGAAGTCCGCGAAGAAGAAGTAACTAGAACTTCTTCAAGCGTTTCCTAGTTCGTTCGTTCTGCGCCGGGGTTCTGTGGAGCCCCGGCGCTCTTACTTTCTCGAGCCGCCGATCATCGACGCGACGGTGGCCGCCGCGAGCGGGGAAAGAAGGATGCCCTTGCGGTGGTGACCGGTCGCGACGATCAGGTTGGCGACGCCTGGAGCGAGGCGTTCGATCGGCTCGCCGTCAGGGGTCACGGGTCGAAGACCCGCCCACAGCCGCTCGAGCGTCGCCGCGCCAAGGTCCGGCACCATGCGGCAGGCGAAGCTCAACAGACTCGCGGCACCCGCCACGGTCGGCCGGTCGTCGAATCCCGAATCCTCCTCCGTGCCGCCGGCGATGACGGTGCCGTCGGGTTTCGGCACCAGGTATCCCGTCGACCAGAAGATGCTCTGCGTCAACCGCACCGACGTGGAGCTGAGCGCCGCCAGCTGACCCCGCTGCGGGCGAACGTCGACGGTGATGCCGGCCGACGACGCCACCTCGCTGCTCCAGGGTCCGGCCGCGATCACGACCCAGTCCGCTTCCAGGGTGGCGGAGGGAGTCCTGACGCCTCGCACCTCGCCACCTTCGACGACCAAGCCGGTGGCCGGTGTCCCTTCTCGAATCTCCGCGCCACGTGACGCCGCCGCCCGGGCCAGCGCGCGCACGAAGCGCGGCGGCGTGATCTGTGCGTGGTTGAGCAGCAGAGCCCCGACCGCGTCCGGAGTCAAAGAGGGAGCCATGCCACGACAGGCCTGGGCATCGAGCCAGCGTCCTCCACAGGCCCTGAGACGCGCCGCCTCGTCCTCGTCGAAGGCGGGCAGGAGCGCCGGCAGGGGACGGTACTCGGCCTCCACCCCGGCGTCCTTCTCAATGCGCGCCACCAGCTCGGGAAACATCCGCAGGCTGCGGGCGGCGGATTCGAGGGTGCGGCCAGCGGCCTGAGGGCTGAGCTCGCCCGCCGCAGCGCCGGAGGCGCGGCCACCGAGCCGGTCTCGTTCGAGCAGGGTGACGTGATGGCGTTCGAGGGTCAGGCGCTCGGCGATGGCGCAGCCGATCACGCCGCCGCCGATCACCACCACCCGGGCCATATAAGAAAGATAGCCTCTGGCTTGACTTCAGAACATCTGTTCGATAGGCTTGAGGCACCTCCTCTTCCCCCCTGCGTCTCTCTTATCCGGAGGCCCGCCCACTGGAGAAAAAGATGCAGGCACAGCTCGACGACGCCATCAACTCGATCCGGCTCCGTTTCGGCAGCCAGGCGCTGACCAGGGCGGCGGAGCTCCCGCCTCCTCGGCCCTGGCCCAGCCGGACCCCGATCGATCGCCTGACCGGGATCGAGGGTCTGCCGCGCGGCCGGCTTGTGCTTCTGACCGGGAGCGGGACCTGCGGCAAGCTCACGCTTGCTCTCGCGCTGCTCGCCGGCGCCACCCATGAGTTCGCGCACGCCATGGTGATCGACAGCGGCGCCAGTTTCGATCCCTGGGCGCTGCTGCCTTTCGATCCGAAGCTGAGCTCGCTGACCGTGATTCGCCCGCCCGATCCCGACCCGGCCGGGGAGGCGGCGGCGGCGCTGGCCCGGGCCGGGGCCGGCTTCATCCTTTTAATGGGAGAGGTCCCGGAGCACTGGCTGGGACCACTTGAAGCCGGAGCCAACCGCTCGGGAACCGTGCTGGTGGGAGTGGTCGATGCGCCCGGCCGCGCGTTCGCACACGCCTCGAGCCTGAGCCTTGGTTTTTCCCGCACGGACTGGGTCTGGGAGCGAGGGCAGCTGGTCGGCCTGCGGACTTCGGCGCGCTGCTTGAAGAATCGCGTGGCGCCTCCGCTTGGAGAAACCGAGCTGGAGATCCGTTACCCGCTGAGCGCACAGCCCCTGTTCGACCACCAGGTCAACGTCTGCGTCAGCGCCCCCTCCCCAGCCTCCACGTCCTCTGGGGTCCCCGCGACGCAGTCGCGGGAGGTGACAAGTTGGGATCTTTCACCAGCCACTGCTGTGGTCTGACCGGGCATCTGGAGCTCGCCCGACGCCCCGACCTGTACGGGGGGCCCGTCGTGGTCGGCCATTGGGAGGACCGCGTCATCGCCGCCTCCGAGGAGGCGCTGCCGTTCGGCGTGGCGCCCGGGATGCCGTTGCGCCAGGCCGAGCACCTCTGCCCGCACGCGACCTTCTTACCGCCGGACCCCGACGCGGCCGCGCGCCTGCGCGAGCTCATCGCCTCCGCGCTCTACGACCTCGCCCCGGTGGTCGAGGCGCGAGTCGAAGGCGTCGCGTGGCTGGACGTGAGCGGTGTGCCGAAGCCGGGCGATTCGATCCGCGAAACGCGGCGTCGCCTGCGCACCGCCATCGGCCGCGAACCACGGCTCGGTTTAGCGCCCGGGCCTTTCTCCGCCCAGCTCGCCGCGGCTCGCGCGCGACCAGGCCGCCTCATGCGCGTCGATGACGCGGGCGCGTTCCTCGCCCCACTTTCTTCTCACGAGCTCTCCCTCGACACGGAGCAGCTGGAACGCCTCGACCTGCTGGGCCTTCGCACGCTGGGCGCCGTGGCGGCCATCGGACCGCGCGAGCTCGAAAGCCAGCTCGGCCCCGCCGGCCGGCGCGCGGTCCTTCTCGCGCGAGGCCTCGAACCCGAGCAGCTAACGCCCTGGCGTCCTCCGCAATTCACTAGCGCGCATCGACAGTTCGATTCACCGGTCGAAGACCGCGAGGCACTGCTCTTCGTCGCGCGAGCGCTGTGCGGCGACCTTGCCGAAGAGCTGGGGCTGCGAGGCGCCGGCGCCAAACACGTGCGCATACGGCTGCTCTTCGAATCGGGGCGGCCCGAGACGCGTGATTCCGTCGTGCGCCATCCACTCTCCAGCGCGGCCGAGCTGTTCGGGCTCATCGGTTCGTGGATCAAGCAGTGGCAGCCGCGCGCTCCGATCACCGAGCTGTGGATCGAGCTCCCCGTCCTGGAAGGCGCGGGTCGAAGACAGCTGCGGCTGTGGGCGGGCGGGGACGGCAACAGTGACGAGGTGATCGCGGCACTCGAGCGGTTGCAGGAACGACACGGCGATGACGTGGTGCGCAAGCCGCGCCCTGGACTTGTCTTTTCCCCAATCCCCTCACAGCGCTTCGCATGACCCACCTGCTGTCGCCTCCCGCCGCGGTCGAGGTCACGCTCGGTGATGACCGCACCCCGGCATTCATCTCGGGCGGGTTCAGCGGCTCCATCGACCCCATCGCGCGCTGGAAGGTCGAAACCGAGTGGTGGCACGAGCCCGTGGTCCGCGAGTACTGGAAGGCGCTGCTCAACAGCAACGTGCTGTGCGAGCTGTACCACGACCTCTCGCGCGACGAATGGTTCGTGGAACGGGTCTACGACTGAGCACCTTGACGAACGATGCCGGAGCCGAGCATCGCCGGCCGGCGGTAGACCTCCCGAGGCCCGCCTGATGCGCGCGCCCTACGTCGAGCTGCACTGCCACTCCAACTTCTCCTTCCTCGATGGCGGCTCGCATCCCGCCGAGCTGGCGGCGCGCGCCGCCGAGCTCGAGATGCCCGCGCTCGCGATCACCGATCGCGGCGGGGTCTATGGCGCGGTGAAGTTCCTCCAGGCCTGCCGCAAGCTCGGGGTCAAGCCGCTCATCGGCACGGCGCTGGAGGTCGATGGCCAGGAGACGGTGGTCATCGCCCGCAACCTGCGCGGTTACTCCAACCTCTGCCGGCTCCTGAGCCTTGCTCACGCCGATCAACCGAAAGGCGAGGCGCGCGCGACGCTCACCAGGGTCGCCGAGCACAAGGGCGACCTCTTCTATCTCAGCGCCACCGACGATGAACGGCGCCTGCGCGAGCTCCAGGAGGCGCTCGGCAACGAGAGCGTTTTCAGCGAGCTCCACCACCACCTTCGCCCTGAGGACCCATGGGTGCTCGAGGGCCGGGCGTCGATGGCGAAGCGGTGCGGGGCCGCCGTCGTTGCCACCAACCAGGTCCACTACCACGTCCCTGAGCGGCGCCGCCTCCACGACGTGCTGGTCGCGATCCGCCACCGCACCACCCTGGACGGGGCGCGGCCGCACCTCTTCCCCAACGCCGAGCATCACCTGAAGGCAGGCGATGAGATGCGCCCGCTCTTCAAAGGCCACGCCGAGGCGCTGGCGGCGCCGTGGGACATCGCGCAGGAGTGTGCTGTCGAGCTCGATTTCCGCAAGGTGCGCTTCCCGGGCTACCCGGTGCCCGCGGGCGAAACCCCTTTCTCGTTTCTCTACAAGCTCTGCTTCGAAGGCGTTCGAGAGCGCTACAGGCCGATCACGCCCGAGGTGGCCCGCCGGCTCCAACGCGAGCTCGAGGTCATCGAGAAGACCGGGCTCGCCGAGTTCTTCCTCATCAACTGGGACCTCATGCGTTTCGCGCGTGAGCACGGCGTCCCCGGCCAGGGCCGCGGCTCGGCCGCCGACTCGATCGTCGCCTACGTGCTCGGCATCACGCGCGTCGACCCCATCGAGCACAACCTCCTCTTCGAGCGCTTCCTGCACGAGGAGATGACGAGCACGCCGGACATCGACATCGACTTCTCGACCAAGCACCGCGAGCAGGTGATCCAGTACGTCTACGACAAGTACGGCTGGGAGCGGACCGGGATGGTGTGCAACGTGGTCACCTTCCAGCCGCGCATGGCGATCCGGCAGGTGGGCAAGGCGCTGGGCTTCTCGGCCGAGCTGCTCGACCGGCTCGCCAAGGGCGTGGACCGATGGCCGGCCCCAGGCGAGATGTTGACGCCGCCTGGAAACCCCACGGAAGGCGTCGAGGATTCGATGACCGGCGCGATGCCGCCGCCGGCGGATATGCGTCCCCAGAGCTGGCAGCAGTTCCTGGAGCTGTGCCGGGAGGTCATCGAATTCCCGCGGCACCTCTCGATCCACGTGGGCGGGATGCTGGTCACCGGCGAGCCGCTGGTCGACATCGTGCCGGTCGAGCCGGCCACGATGGAAGGGCGCCGGGTCGTCCAGTTCAACAAGGACGACGTCGAGGACCTGGGCCTGATCAAGGTGGACCTGCTCGGTCTGCGCACGCTTTCGGTCGTGGCCGAGACCCTGGACCTCATCCAAGACACCACCGGCACGCGCCCAGACCTCGACCGGCTGCCGCTGGACGATCCGAAGGTGTTCGAGATGTGCAGCGAGGCGGACACCATCGGCGTCTTCCAGATCGAGTCGCGTGCCCAGATGCAGACCCTCCCGCGCACCCGGCCGCAGAGCTTCAACGATCTGGTGGTCGAGGTCGCGATCATCCGGCCCGGTCCGATCCAGGGCAATGCCGTCCATCCCTACATCCGGCGCAAGCAGGGCCGCGAGCCGGTGATCTACGCGCATCCGCTGCTCGAGCCCGTCCTCAAGGACACGCTCGGCGTGATTCTCTACCAGGAGCAGATCATCGAGATCGCCATGCGGGTCGCGGGCATGACGCCCAGCCAGGCGGACGGCTTCCGGCGCGCGATGACCCGCCACCTCAACCGCGTCGAGATGTCTTCGCTGGAGGGTGATTTCATCAACGGCTGCCTCGCCAACAGCGTGCCGCGCGAGGTCGCGGACCAGCTCTTCGCCGCCGTGCAGGGCTTCGCCGTCTATGGCTTTTGCCGCTCGCATGCCGCCGCCTTCGCGCGCACGACCTACGAGACGGCGTGGCTCAAGCTCAATTATCCGGTCGAGTTCGGCTGCGGCCTCCTGAACCACCAGCCGATGGGCTTCTACCACCCCAGCGTGCTGGTCGAGGACCTGAAGCGCCACGGAGTGAAGGTGCTGCCGGTGGACGTCAACCGTTCGTACGCAAGATGCCTCCCCGAACCCCTGGCCCTCTCCCCAACCAAGCCACAGCTCGCCGAGGGCCCTCCCTCCTCCACCAGGCCGTCCCTCCCCCGCCGGCCAACCGAAATCAGCGTATCGGTCGCGTCAACCCAGGCGGTTAAGGCGCAGGCGGCCATGACCCACGCCATGCGCATCGGCCTCAACTACGTCCGCGACCTGGGCGAGGACGGCCGCAACGCGATCGTCGCCGAGCGCCGGCGCGCCGGCCCTTACAGCTCCTTCGACGATTTTTTGAACCGCCTCCGCGGCGGACCCATCGGCCCTCGCGCGGTCCGCAACCTCGTCATGGTCGGCGCCTTCGATGCCCTCCGCCAACCCCGGCGCAAGCTCCTGTGGGGCTGGCAGGAACGATGGCACGGCCACGGTCTGCGCCGGGGCCTTGGGACCCAAGCCGAGCTGCGACTGAACGGCACCGCTCCCGACCTGCCAGCGGTCGACGAGTTCGACGCCAACCAGCTCGAGTACCGAATCTCAGACCTCTCCACCGGCCACCACCTCATCCACTTCTGCCGCGACCGACTCCGAGCGATGGGCGCCCTCGAGAGCAACCAGCTGCCGTCGATCCCCGACCGCCACAGGGTGCGAGTGGCCGGGTTGGTGATCACCCGCCAGGCGCCCTCGACCGCGAAGAAGATCCGCTTCTTCACCCTCGAGGACGAGTTCGGCCAGGTCAACGTCACGATCAAGCCCGACGTCTACGACCGCTACCGCCACATCGCTAACCGCCAACCGATCTTGATCATCGACGGCGTGATGCAGCGCCAAGATGGTGTCTGGTCGGTGCTCGCGAGCCACATCGAAGCGCTCCGGGGCGTGCCCCGGCCCCAGCAGCGCTCGCACGATTACCGTTAGCAGGGACCAACCCAAGACTTACTTTCGGTAGCCAGGTGGGGGTCCTTTGAGCGAAGCTATCAGCTACGCCTATTCAACGCAGCAACCCCAGAGGATGGACCCAATGTCAATCGGCCGAGAAATCGAAGACATCGCCAAAGACCTGATCAGGCATCAGCACGACCATCCGCCGGTCCGCGATCTCAACCGCGAAGTCGAACGCAAGCTGACCTTTGCCGATCGCGTCGCCGACGATTTCGCCCGCCTGATCGGGAGCTGGGCCTTCGTCCTGGCCCAGGTCGGCATCATGGTCCTGTGGGTCGCCCTGAACGCCCTCAACCTCATCCGGCCCTGGGACCGCTACCCCTTCATGTTCCTCAACTTCATCCTCAGCCTCGAGGCCGCGGTGTGGGTCTCCGTCGTGCTGATGGCCCTCAACCGGCTCGCCGACCGTGACCGGCTTCGAGCGCAGCACGCTTACGAGCTCGACGTCAAAGCCGAAGAAGAGCTCAAGGCGCTCATGAACCACCTGATGCACCAGGACGAGATCCTGCTTCAGATCGTCAACCGGCTGGACCGCAGCGATCGCGAGATGAAGCGCCTGACGCGCCGGCTGGAGGCGGCCATGGACTCGAGCATCGAACCTCCGACGCCCAAGCCCAGCGCACCGGAGCGTCCCCCGATCATCCTCCCCGCCCCATAGGCCCGACCCAGGTCCGACGGGGCACGACCCTAACCCGCGCCAGCCCTCAAGGTTCGGTACACGGCGTAATCGCCGCTGTCATAGACCAGCGTGCCGTGCTCGTCCCAGTACGCGCGACTGGCGCCGCGCGGCAGCTCCTGCGGGCCGATCAGCACGTAGTCGACGCCGTACTTGAGCACCAGGTCGGGCGTCGAGGGCGCACCGTCGAGGATGAGCTTTTCGTCCACCCCTTTCTGGACGTAATCGTCCAGCCCGTACGTCCACAGCCAGCCCGGGTAGCCGATCAGCACGCGCCTGCCCGTCAGCGTAGGGATGGGGTTGTTGTGCTCGTCCGCGACGACGAAAACCGAAGTCGGGCTCGTGTGCTGCCTCACCCAATCCGCCACCCGCAGCCCGCCTTGGTCCGTGAACCGCACCGAGCTCACGCTGAAATCCGAGGCGCGCGCCAGGTCGAGGGTCCCGGCGAGCCCGAGCAGGAGCAGCAGCACCCCGGCGGCGATCGCCGTGCCGCCCCCACGCCGCAGCATGCCGGCGAGCACCGCGCCGGCCATCACGCTGCCCAGCAGCGCCCAGAAGATGAAGAACTTGGTGTTGTCCCAGTCCCAGGGCTGCAGGACGATGAAACTCGGGACGATGAACCACAGCCACATCGGCGCGAACCACCGGGGGAAATCGGTGTCGAACCATCGATGCAGGAAATGGGCGGCGATGAGAAGCGGGATGAAGAGCGACGTGTTCTTGATCCAGAACCACGCGAAGTCGCGGCCGAACCACAACACGCCGTCGCGCTGCCAATCGGTGTACGAAAGCCAGCCCGCCTCGAGGCAAAAGCCGTGCACAGCCAGGCCGCCGGCGCAGATGCTGTTGTTCGCGGGCGGCCACATCCACACCAGGATCGGGACCCCCAGGGCGAGCGCGGGGATGAAGAAAGCGAGCCATTCGCGCCGCCGGCTGAAGACCGCCCAGAAAACGGCGAGCGCGACGACGGTTCCATAAGCGTGCACGTGGAAGACCGGTGTCAGTCCGGCGACCAGGCCGGCGAAGAGAAACGGCCGCCAGCCGGCACCGCCGCGCGCCGCGCGCCACAGCACGACGAGGAGGATCAGGGCGAGGCTGAAGCCGAACAGCGTCGAGCGCTGCGGCACCAGGTAGGCGAGCACCGGATTCAGCCACTGGTAGTTGAGCCCGCGATTGAGCGTGTACTCGCGACCGAGGTGCAGCAAAGCGCCGAGGCCACCGCGCTGCACGTCGCCGAACAGATAGACGAACCCCAGCCCGCCGCTCAAGAGAAACACGAACACCGCGATCGCGGCCGCCGCCCGGCCGCCCGCGAATCTGAGCGCCGCCAGGTACAGCACGGCTGGAAAAGTCAGGCCGAGCAGGCCCGACGTCAGCACCAGGGCCGAGGTCAGGCTGCTGCCGAGTGGCACCAGGTCGGCGGCGAAGAAATCGATCATGAAGGGGTAGCCGAGGTGGTTGCCTGGATCGATCGAGTACTCGGGCGGGAAGTTGCGTCCGTACGCGAAAGAGCCGGCAAAGCTCAGGTGCGCCGCCCAATCGCCCCAGATGTTGACGTAGCCCGCGAACAGGCCGTTCGGCAGATACACGTACGCCTGGTGCAGGAAGTGGACCGACCAGACGCCACAGACGAGGACCACCGCGGCGAGGGGCCAGGGATGCGCGGACGATTTCGGTGACGCCGACCAGCGCCGGCGCGCATCCGTCCAATCCGAGATGACCTGCGAGCGCCGTGCGAAGGCGGCTCCCGCGCCGAGCGCAAGGCTGATCGCCAGCCCCGCAAGCGCCGTCGGCACCGTGACCTCGCCAACCACCATCGACGCGACGAAGCTCGCCGTCGCCACCGCCATCGCGCCGAGCACGGCCCCGAAAGCCACCCGCTCCTCGAGATTCAAAGCGAGGCCGCTGAGGTACGTGATGCCGAACCCGGCCGCCACGCACGCGACCAGAAAGCTCGCCGGCGCTAGTTCCAACACCACAACTGTGGCTGCCCAGGCGGCAGGTTGGCCTTGCAGTTGATGAGCCAGATCTTCGGCCCCCAAGGCGGCGTCCCCGAACCGATGAAGTACGCCGAGCCGGAGATCGGCAGGCCGGTCCAGACCGGGTAGAAGTACATGAAGAAGACCACGGCCACCGCCAGGTGGTTGACGACCAGGAGCTGCCGGCCGGGCGGACGCAGGTGCTCGGCCATGTGGGTGAGCACGAACGCGAGCGCCAGGATCATGAAGATGAGCCCGCCGAACATGTGGTACATGAAGATCACCCGGCTGATCTGAGACCAGGGCAGGTACTGGCTGATGAACCCGAGCAGGATCACCGTGGCCGGGAAGCTTCGGTGCCGGAGGATGAAGTACGGCAGCGACGCCACGCAGGGCAGGCTCGTCCACCAGATCCAGGGGTTACCAAGGTTCGCCATCCGCGAAACGAGCTGCTGGCCCGTCCAGTGGTCCACCCCCAGGCCGGTGTACTCGGCGTAATAGAGCACCGGCCGCGACAGGAACGGCCACGACCACCACGGCGAGCCATACGGATGCGTGGCTTTCAACGTCGCGTGGTAGATGTACGACGCCCGCTGGTAGTCGATGAGGTCGGCCAGGTTGTGGAACTGGCCGCGGGCGAAGAACGGGTACCACGCGGCGACGTAGATCGCGGCCGGGATCACCACCAGGGCGACCAGGGCCAGCGGCAGGTACACCTGCCACCGCACGCCGCCCGGGACCGCGGGCCCATCGCCTCGGCCCCACGACCAGATCGGGCCGCCGGGCGGACCGACGTGGAAATTCACGTGCCGGCGGACGGCCCGGATGACGAGGAGGAAAACGATGCTCGCGAACGCGGCGAGGACGATCCACTTCGAGGCGATGCCGATGCCCAGGACGATTCCGAGCGCCAGCAGTGAGATCAGCGACCCGCGCGGACCGCGGCTCTGGACGTGGACCAGGTAGAGAAGGTAGGCGAGCAGGATGAAGAAGATCGGAAAGATGTCGATCATTCCGATTCGAGATTGGATGAAGAACATCCCGTCGAAACAGGCGAGCGTGGCGGCGGCGATCGCAAACAGCCGGTTGGGCCACAGGCGCCGGGCGAGCAGGTACATGATCGAGATGCAGAGCGTGCCGAAGAGGCATGCGGCGATTCGCCAGCCAAAAGGCTTGAATCCCAGGTCGATGTAATCGCCGGTGGCGCCCTGGAAGTGAGCCCGGTACCAGCCGTAGCTCCACTCGCCGGCGGCGATGATCAGCTTGCCGAGCGGAGGCTCAGGGTCGAAATAGTTGAACCGGCAGTTGACCGTGGACGGCCGGCACACCTCCATGCCCTTGACGTCGTCATAGGCGTCGACGGGGAAGTAGATCTCGTCGAAAACCTGGCCGTTGGGCGGCGACAGCTGGCCGTTGGCGTCCGGGTAGCCGCGGTTGAACGGGTAGGCGAGGCCGCACAGCGTGCCCGGGTCACCCTGAGGGTCGATGGGCGTGCTCGAAACGCAGTCGGAAACGGCCGGGCCGTGGAACGGGTGGGCGAAAACGTCGGGCATGATCGGGCTGAAGAAGCGCAGGACGAACGCGACGGCCGTCAGCGTCAGGAGCGCGACCAGATCCCAGCGGTCGAGATGGGTTCGCTCGCGCCGAGCCTGTGGTGCTTGTGACTCTTCTAACTGATGGGCGGGCGGCCCCGTCAACGTCGCCGTTTACGGTGCTTGCCCCCGCCCTGGTTCTGGCCCAGGCGGTCCGGCAGTCGCGAGCTGATCTCCCATGCCACCGCATCCGGGTCTTTGACCGGAAGCGCGATCGTGTCCTCGTACAACATGCGCGAGCCCAACTTCTTCTTGAGCAGCGCGACGTCCTCGTCGGTGCCGCGCAGTCGAACGAAGAGCGCGGGCTTGTCCATCAGCGGCTTCATCATCGGCGCCACCATGCGGCTGCGCCGGTCCTGGAACGCCAGCTTGAGCGGCTGCACCCGCACGCCCCGGATCAGGTCGTAATCGATCAGCACGCTCGATCGGAGGGTTGACAGCTTCAGCCCGCCGTCGAGCGGTTCGACGAAGCTGCGCCGCTTGTAGAGCAGAAAGGCACCGCCGAGCAGCAGCCCGCTCGGAATGTACACCAGCCAGATGAGGTTGGCGGTCTTGTGGAGCTGGCCCTGATAGACCAGAAGGACGGTCATCACCAGCCCCACCGCGACCAGGAAGCCGGCGAAAAAGCGCTGCTGCCGCCACATCTGGTCGGCATAGAGGATCGGGTGCCGCAATCGCCCTGGGGAAACTGGGTTGGTGCTCAAGACCTACTGATTATCAGGTAGCGCCCACTGCCGGCTCCGTTTCACCGCGTTGCGCCACTGCGTCAGCAGCGCCTCCGCCTGGTCGCGAGGCATCTTCGGCTCGAACTCGCGGTCGAGCTTCCACAGGTCCTTCAGGTCGGAGTCGGTCCAGATGCCGGCGCCGAGACCGGCGAGGAAGGCCGCGCCCAGCGCCGTCGTTTCGTTGTTCCGCGGCCGCCGCACCGGGATGCCGAGCAAATCGGCCTGAAACTGGCACAGGACGTCCATCACCGCCGCGCCGCCGTCGACCCGGAGCTCGTGCATCGGCTCGCCGGTGTCCCGCTCCATGGCCTCGACCACGTCACAGGTCTGATAGGCCATCGACTCGACCGCGGCACGCACCAGGTGCGCGCGGGCGCTGCCGCGCGTCAGGCCGACGATCGTGCCGCGGGCGTAGGGGTCCCAGTGCGGCGCGCCGAGCCCGACGAAGGCCGGGACCATGAAGACGCCGCCGCTGTCCGGCACCGACGACGCGATGGGGCCCGCCTCGGCGGCGCTGCCGATGATGCCGAGACCGTCGCGCAGCCATTGCAACGCGGCGCCGGTGATGAAGATGGCGCCTTCCAACGCATACGTCAGCTGCCCGCCTCGGCGCCACGCGACCGTCGTGAGCATGCCCGTCTTCGACGCGACGCGATCGGCCCCGGTCTGCAACAGCACGAACGAACCGGTGCCGTACGTGTTCTTCGCCATCCCGACCTTGGTGCAGGCCTGGCCGAACAGCGCGGCCTGCTGGTCGCCGGCGATGCCGCTGATCGGCACGCCTATGCCTCCGAACGAGGCTGGATCGCTGCGCGAGATATCGCCGCTGGAATCAACCACTGCGGGGAGATTGGCGAGGGAGACGCCGAACAGTCCAGCCATCTCCTCGCTCCATGTCCCCCGGCCGATGTCGAACAGCAGCGTGCGCGAAGCGTTGGAGGCGTCGGTGACGTGGTCACGCCCGGCCGACAGGCGCGCGACCAGCCAGCTGTCGACCGTCCCCACCGCGGCGCCGGCCGCGCCTTCCAGGTGCTCCAGCGCCCAGGCGAGCTTGGTGGCCGTGAAGTACGGGTCCAGCACGAGGCCGGTGATCTCGCGCACCCTGTCCTCGTGCCCGGCCGCGCGGAGCCGGGTGCACTCGGCGGCGGTCCGCCGGTCCTGCCAGACGATGGCCGGACCTAGGGGCCTGAGCGTGCGGCGATCCCAGATGACGAGCGTCTCGCGCTGGTTGGTGATCCCAATCGCTCGAACGTCCGCGGGCGTCGCCCCCGCCGCGGCGAGCGCATCGCTCGCGGCGCGCTGCACGGCCGTCCAGATCTCCTCTGGGTCGTGCTCCACCCAGCCGGGCTCGGGATAGTGCTGCGTGATCTCGCGATAGCCCTGGCCGCGCACCTCGCCATCGAGGCCGACAGCGAGGGCGGTGGCGCCGGTCGTGCCCTCGTCCAGGCTGAGGACCACCCCGCGATCAAGCACGGGTTTGCCGGCTCCGCTACGCGCCGGGTTTCCAGGTTCGATTCAGGCTTCCGGTCGCGTAGCCCTCGAGGTCGGCGGAGACGAACTTGTAGCCGGCCTTCCGCACCGCGCTCACGACCTGGCCCCGATCGGCCAGCAGCCGCGCGATGTCCGCGGGCTCGACTTCGATCCGGGCCACGTCGCCGTGGTGCCTCACCCGCACCTGCGAGAAGCCCAGCGCTTTGAGCGCGGCTTCGGCGGCCTCGATCTGCCGCAGCGCCAGCACCGTCACCTGCGTGCCGTGCGGGATGCGCGACGAAAGGCACGCAAACGACGGCTTGTTCCAGTTGGGCAGGCCCAGGGCGCGTGCAGCCGCCCGGATCTCCGCCTTGCCCATCCCCGCCTCGAGCAGGGGAAAGCGCACGCCGCGGCGGATGGCGGACCCGTGTCCGGGACGGTGATCGCCGGCATCGTCGGCGGTGGCGCCGTAAGCGAGATGCGCGAGCCCCAGCTCACGTTGAATCGGCTCGAGGGTGCCGAACAGCTCCTCCTTGCAGTGGAAGCAGCGGTCGGCGTGGTTGCGCGCGTACGCCTCGAGCGCGACTTCGCCGGTCGACACCTCGACCAGCTTGGCGCCCAGCGTCTTGGCCAGTGCGCGAGCCTCTTCCTGCTCGGCCTCGGGATAAGCCGGAGAGCTGGCCAGAACAGCGACCGCGCCGTCGCCAAGCTCGTCCAGCCCGAGCTTCAACAGCAGCGTGGAATCAACGCCGCCCGAGTACGCCACCAGCACCGACCCCAGGTCGCGCACGATCCCGCGGGCGATGTCCAGGCGGTTCGGGTCGTTGCGGTCCAGCTGGATCATTCCAGCAAGGAGATTAGCTCGCTCGGGCTTCGGAGGGTTCCATGAGGGGAGCGCCGCACCACGCTTCATAGTCGATCAGTGAGTCGATGGTCGGGTTCTCGCCGCACAGTGGGCAGGTCTTGCTCTGCCGCAGCTTCAGTTCGCGGAAGCTCATGTCCTCGCCCTCGAACAGCAGGTAACGGCCGATCATCGACTGGCCGATGCCGAGCATGTACTTGATGGTTTCGAAGGCCATCAAGCTGCCGATGATTCCGGGCAGGACTCCGAACACGCCCGCTTCGGCGCAGCTCTGAGTCGACCCCGGCGGCGGCGGCTCGGGGAACAGGCAGCGGTAGCAGCCCGTGCCGTTGGCCGAGTTGAACATCGCCAGGCGGCCTTCGAACCGGAAGATGCTGCCGTGCATCAGCGGCTTGGCCAGGAAGTGGGCGGCATCGTTCGCGAGGTAGCGCGTCGGGAAGTTGTCGGTTCCGTCCAGGATGATGTCGTACGGGGCAAAGATCCGCATCGCGGTCTCCGAGTTGAGGTGCTCGTTGATCGGCACCACCTCGACGTCCGGATTGAGGCCGCGCAGCGTGGATGCCGCCGACTCGACCTTCGTGCGTCCGATGTCCGCGGTCCCGTGCAGGATCTGCCGCTGGAGGTTGGAGGAGTCGACGACGTCGAAATCGACGATCCCGATCTTGCCGACGCCCGCGGCCGCCAGGTACATGGCCGCCGGCGAGCCGAGGCCGCCCGCCCCCAAGAGCAGCACGCTCGACGCCAAAAGCTTGCGCTGGCCGGTGCCGCCCACCTCGGGCAGAATCAAATGCCGGGCGTAGCGGGCAACCTGGTCGGGTGTGAATCCTTTGCCTTGAGCCATCTCCAAAGAACTATACCCAGGGTCGTTCGGCGGTTATTCCTAGACTAGATAAGCTCTCCCCCTCGGGGAGAGGTCTGGTGGCGGGTTCAACCCGCAATTACCGAAGGGGGCGCATGGAGAACGAATACCTCGATGAAGAGCAGGTCATCGCCCTCTACAACAAGGTCCGGACCGGCAAGCGGACCTGGCCCACGGGCATCTGGACATCGCCCGCGGCACTGCAGTACGCGGTCACGATCTTCGACTACTGGATCCACAACGTCATGGGTTGGAAGGGGTGGCCGGACGCGCGCGGCAAAGTGACCCCGGCGGTGCTGGAGGAACACCGGCTCGCCGACCTCGTCGAGAGCGTCTTCGTGCCGGAGTTCGGCGACGACTGGCTCGACTTCGAAGTCGTGCTCAACGAGAGCATGCGGCTGTCGGAGGACGAGAGCTGGGCGCCCGATGTCGCCGACCGCCAGGAACGGGTCGAGGCGGCCTTCGAGCATGCCTTCGAGCAGCTCATCGGATCCCCCAAGCAGCAGCCGAAGATGCTGCCCACATATCACCGCTTCCGCAACCACCTGCTGCGCATGTGGAGCGCGTTCCAGGAGGCGCAGGCCGAGCACGACAAGGCCGAGCGCGAATCGGCGGAGAAGTTCTGGGCGCCGCTGCGCCTCGTACGCAGCACGCGCGCGCAGGCGGCCGAAGCCTGGTCAATCGTCAACGCCGACGACGAGCGGCGAGGCGAGGTGACCATGGTCTGGGGCGAGCCTCACCCCTACTGCGTGGTCGTGCTCGACGACGACATCGAGGCCGGCGGCTGGGAGCAGGTGATCTACCGGCTCGAGCAGGAGATCCTCGTCGAGGAGCCGGGTGTCGTGAGCTATGCCGTCTGGCACAAGGGCTTTGTCGGCGAGTATTACCGCTGCGCGGATTGCGGTGAACTCCACAGCCAGTTCGACGAGGACGCCGGCAACGAGCTCCGGCTCGACGACCTGGAGCCCCCCGAAGAGAGGTGACCCATCACCTCCCCGCTCACCTGGGAGGTCGGCGGAGTCCGGGCGGGCAGGTCCGACGACCTACTCCACCGTGAGATCGAAGTTCTTCCCCTCCCAGCCGGTCGCGTAGTGCGCGGTCCAGGAGAATTCCGAGCCGCGCGCGAGCTTGTTGGCGGGGATCTCCGCCACCCACACGCCCAGCGTAGTTTCGGTGGCCTCGACCTCGCCGACGGTCTTCCATTGGTCGAACGTGTAGTGCACCGAGCCGGGTCGCGGCAGCTGGACCCGCAGCCGGCGCCCCGCGGCCAGCCTCGTGATCTGATGGTTGTGCGACCACACGAAAGCGGGCTCGTGCGCCGCGCCTTCGGTGTAGCGGCGGCGTGCGGGCAGCACGATGTCCGGAAAGCCGGCGAGGGCGATGGTGACCAGCAGCTCCAGGTATTCGGCGTGCGCCCAACCCAGCGGCGTCGCGGAGCCGGTGGGCCGTCCGAGCTGCAGGCCGCGGCCGGGGATGTCGGCCGCGTCCCAAAGCTGCTCGGGCAGCATGAGGCCCTGACCGGCAAAACCCTCGAGCGTGCGCACCAGCTCGCCGGCCGGCAGGCCCATGGCGAAGAAGTGGCGCGCGCGCTCACCGGTGAGCACCGGCCAGGCACGGCCGCGCCCGCTGCCATCCCACGGCGATCCGTCCTCGTGCTCGCCGTACTGGTCGCCCGTGTAGCGCCGCCAGCTGGGCCCGGCGGGCAGGCTCACCTTGAGCGACATGTCCACCCCCTGGAGGCTGCGCAGGATCCGCTCGTCCTTGGGCCGCCGCAGCCCGTATCTCACCAGCTCGAGAAACTCGGGGCCGACGGCGCCCTCGGTCGGACGGTGGTCGGGGTCGCCGGCCAGGCGGACGTACTGACCTTCAGGCGTCGAGCACCAGGCCTCGACCCGATCGTTCCAGTAGTCGGCAACCGCCCGCAGATGAGCGGCCGCGACGTGCTCGCCCGCGTCGTGGGCGAACTCCGCCGCCACCACGAGCGCGGCGATGCACACCGCGAGGGTTGACGGCGACAGGCCGCCAAGGTCCTCCCAGCGATCGAGCTGCGTGAGCGGCCCCTCGCGAATGAGAAATTGCGCCGCCGGCCGCACCATCACCGGATACGGGTCATGGTCGAGGCAGCCGGCGACTCCCAAGCGCCAGGCGAGCAGGATCGGCAGCGCGACCTGGTCCAGCTCGGTCGAGGTCCAGTGCGGGGTGCCGTCGATGAACCAGTTCTGGTGCCAACCGCCGTCCGGCCGCTGCTGGGACTCGAGGTGCCGGAAGGCACGGAGCGCCGCATCGCTGTCGCCCGCGTCGAGCAGCGCGGTCGCGATGCGGCACAGGTCGCGCGGCCAAACGAGGTGATAGACGTGGTTGCCGTCGTGGTTGCTCTCGCCCCACGGTGCGCAGGGAGCGGCGATGAAAGCGCCGGCGTGCGACTTGTCTTCCAGGCATCGCAGCAACGAGAGCGATGCGCGCGCCAGCATCCCCTCATCGCCGCTCACCTTGCTCAGCGCCTGCGGCATGTCGGGGAGAGTCCGCCACGCTCGCTCGAACGACTCGCGGATGCTGCCCGCGCCCTTTTGCAGCGCCTGCCGCGCGACCTCCTCGGCATCCGCACGCGAGTGAGCGAAGCCGATGGCGATCTGGAACGACCCGGCGCGGATGCCGATCTCGGCGCCCACCGCAACGTTCCCCGGACCGGCGCGGTCGTAGGAGGTGGTGAGGTAGCCGTCCCCGTCATTGAGGTCGACCTGCAGGTCGGAGCTTCGGTAGTAGCCGACGGTGGCCCGACTGAAGGGGCCGACGATGCAGATCCACACGTCCTGCTGCCGGAGCAGCAACGCCGGCGGATGGGTGTCGAGCACATTGGCGAAGTTGCCTTCGGTACCGGGCTGCCAGTGGGCGGATGCCTGCATGTACAGGCGGACGTCGGGGAGCTCCGGTGTGAACGTCGCTGCTATCAGCAACGAGTTTTCCTCAGGGTCGGAGAAAAATTCTTTGGTCAGCCGGTATTCGTGATGGGTGCTGTCGACGGTGAACGCCGGCACCCCCGGGCTGAGCCAGCTGACGCGGTGCTGGCCGTCACGGGCGTCGTCGACCGGCGGCGCTCCGCCGGCGGAGGCGAAGAATCGCAGCTCGTGGAGCGCGATGCGATCGAGGAACGGGAAGAAGACTTCGCTGAGCGAGCCGTCCGCGAGCGTGTACCAGAGCTTGCTCCTGGGACCGGGCGCGGCTCCGAACGCCATCTTGCGCGCGGGACCCCACATGGGCGGTGCGCCTGGGCCTCCTGGAGCCTCCATCGGCCAATAAGTATGGAGAGGAGCTACGCCGGATAGAATCGATCGACGACCCTGACTCCTTGGGGAGGTGGCTGAGCGGTCGAAAGCACCCGCCTGCTAAGCGGGTAGGGGGTGTGAAACCCCCTCGAGGGTTCGAATCCCTCCCTTCCCGCCAGTGTCCTGTCTCAAGACATCGAGGACACCTGTTGCAGGACATTGTGCACAGGCCAGCGGCCTGCAAGACCGTAGTAGCTTCGGTTTGGCTCGAGTGTGAGGGCTCTGAGAAGCTGACCGTCCTCGGTGACGATGCGGACGTCGGCATCGGCAACGAGAAGGTGGACTTTCCTGTTCTTGTGGGCGCCACCGACGCGGATGTGCCGGAGCTTGCTGAGGTAGCGCAGGGTGACCGAGCCGAAGCGATCGATTTTGCCGCGGCGGCGGACGTGGTGGTCGACAGGCGCTGGCTGCTCTGCGGGCTTGGCCTTGATGAGTGCGTTGAAGATGGCGCGGGACTGCCTGTTGAGTGCTCGATGGTGGTCGCTTGGTTGTTGTCCGTCCGAGACCGCTGCGGGCTTTGTGGCGCGTTAGAGGCCCGGTCGGGAACGCCTTCGTCGAGCGGAAAAGTTCGAGCGCCTCTGGCATTTGCGATGGGCTCATGGCAAACTCCCCGCCATGGCACGCATGCTTTCGAACGGGGCGGTCGTCGACGACTCGGGGCAGTGGTACTGGAACAGCCGAAACTGGGCTGCCCTAGGGCCGAATCCAATCTCGAGACAACCGGGGATGCTGCTTGGCAAGGACCGCAAGGATGTTGCGCACCTGCTGCGCGGTCGCAGCTTTTCGGACTACGGCAAGGTCGAGGATGCTGGCAAGGAATTGGCGCAGCTCGTTTCGCTGCATGGCGACCTGGCATCGGCCGAACGAGCGTTGATTGCCGGGGGGTCGAACGGAGCTGACTCTGGATCGGTATCCGAGGGACCGGTTGCTTCGTCCAAGGCCGGCTCAAAGTTGAGGTTGGTGAGCGATCAGCTCGTCTTGACCATTGCAGCCGATAAGGGAAGCCTAGTCAGGAAGCCTACGCCTGAGCGGAGCATCACCGTCCCGCTAGGTAGAGCACAGCTGAAGGCGGATAAGTTCGGAAACGCCTGGGTATACGACGGCGCCGAACTAATTGAGACGTTCGAGGCCTGTCAGCCGATTGACGCCCTGGAAGACATTTCTCGGAAAGTTATGGCGGTTGCCACACCGACGACGCAGAACAATTCGCCGAGTGCCAACGCGGCGCCACAGGTTGACGTGAATACGTACCGCAACGAAGACGACTACGAGCGCGACGCGCGCTCCCGCATTCCATTGGGTTGGCGTCCACTGTCAACGACGACGGCTCGCGGCAAAGTGAACATGGGTCGAACACTGCTTAAGGCAGGCGTTTTCCTGCCGTGGGCAGTTATGCGGCCATCGCGAAAGGGCGATCCGGTGACCGTAACTTGGGTCCGCGAAGGCGGGTCCACGGCACAGCCGCTGCCTTCTTCGGCGCCCCCGTCGGGTCCTGGCACCGCTACCGACCTACTCACACAACTTGAGCGGCTAGGCAAGCTTCGCGACGCCGGCGTTTTGACCGAAGAAGAATTCCAGAGCCAAAAGGAGAACCTGCTCGCGTCGGATCAGTGATCGCGGGCGCCCTAACCGGTCCTCTGCCTAGCTCACAGATCGAGAGCCCGTTCGCGTTGCCAAGTCAGGCAGGGCATCCCTCCTTTCCTGCCATTGCGCACCCGTCGCGGATGGGAGAGGCCGCCACCTTTCAGCGATCAGGGTAGCGCGCTGATCAGCGTTTCGACCTCGGCCTCCGTGAAGGCTCGGGTGGTTTCGGTGGTCAGGTTTCACGCGTGCCCGTCGCGAGGGCGAACTGCGCCGCGACTTCGTCGTTGGCGCGTCGATGACCGCGACGTAGTCAAAGCGCCCCAGCTCAGATAGACGGCAGACCCGTACGACTTGGCCGGCGAGGGTGAGCCATTAGACTCGGTCCAATGGTCCGACGGCTTGCGGCGCTCGCGGTGATCGCCGCGCTTTTCGCGACCGCGTGCACGCGCAACCCGCACAAGGCGGCCGAGAACAGCCCGCATGCGATTCCTTCGCCCAGCCGCGTGGCGTGGACCGACTGCGGGGCCGGGTTCCAGTGCGCGACCGTGCAGGTGCCACTCGATTACTCACATCCGGGAGCCGGCACCATCGGCATCGCCATCAACCGCAAGGCGGCGACCGATCCCGCCAACCGCATCGGCTCGGTGCTGATCAATCCAGGCGGTCCCGGCGCTTCGGGGATCCAGTTCCTCCGTGGCGAAGTCGGCGCGATGACCAACCTGAATCGGAGATTCGACCTCGTCGGGTTCGACCCGCGCGGTATCGGCCAGAGCGCGCCGGTGCGCTGCCTCGACGGCGCTCAGGAGGACACCTACAACGCGCTGGACCCGGTGCTGGACGACACCCAGGAAAAGCAGGCGGCGATCGAGGCCGACAAGACGTTTGCCGCCGGGTGCGAGCAGAAGAGCGCGAACATCCTCCCGTTCCTCGACACGGTCAGCGCGGCCAGGGACATTGACGTCATCCGTGCCGCGCTCGGCGACACCAAGCTCACCTATCTCGGCTTCTCCTATGGGACCTTTCTTGGCGAGAACTACGCCCACCTCTTCCCCACCCACGTCCGCGCCCTCGCCCTGGACGGTGTGATCGATCCCAGCCTCTCGGCGAATGACCTCTTGTTCGCTCAGCTCGTGGGCTTTGAGCAAAACCTGCAGTCCTTCTTGAGCGACTGCCGGGCGCGCAAGACCGCGGCGAATCCTTGCGCTTACGCGCAGGCGGGCGACCCCGGCACCAAGCTGATGGCGCTGATGGACCGGTTGGACAGCAGCCCGCTGCCGGTCGGCAACCGCGAGCTGACCCGTGGCCTGGCGGTCATCGGAGTCCTGACGCCGCTTTACGACCAGAGCACCTGGCCCTACCTCGACCAGGCGCTCACGCTCGCCGACCGCGGCAACGGCGCGCTCCTTCTCCAGTTCGCGGACCTCTACCTCGGCCGCAACGCCAACGGCACGTACGACAATCAGACGGACGCCAACAGCGCTGTCAACTGCCTCGACCGTGCGGTCCCGACCGACGTCGCGGCCTACGACGAGCTGGGGCCCGCGTATGCCAAGGCGTCGGCCCTGTTCGGGCCTGCGTTCCAGTACTCCAACCTGGTGTGCGCGTACTGGCCGGTGAAGGCGACCGGAACTCCGGGCGTGCTGACCGCGGAGGGCGCGCCTCCGATCCTGCTGGTCGGGGGAACCGGCGACCCGGCGACGCCCTACACGTGGGCGCAAGCCGTGAACCGGCAGATGGCGGGTTCAGTCCTGCTGACGCGACAGGGCAACGGGCACGTGTCCTATGACAAGAGCGCCTGCGCCAGGCAGGCGGAGGACGCCTACCTGATCGACCTCAAGCTCCCCGCCCCCGGGACCGTCTGCCCCGGCTGAGAGCGCCTGGCTAGCCGACCGGCGCGGCGGTCTTGGCCTTCACAAAACTCAGCTCGCCGCCGCTGACGCCGACCTCGACCGTGTCGCCTTCGGCGAACCTGGCTTCGAGCAGCATCATCGCCAGCGGGTCCTGCACGAGACGCTGGATGGCGCGCTTCAGCGGACGGGCGCCGTACACCGGGTCCCAGCCGCGCTTGGCGAGCAGCTGGCGGGCTTCGTCGGTGACGACCAGACCCACCCTTCGCTCCGCGAGGCGGCGCTCCAGGCGCCGCAGCTGGACGCCGGCTCCTTCGAGCAGCGTGCGCGCCACGCCCCCGTGCTGTTCGATCAGCGCCAGCAGCAGGTGCTCGGGTTCAACCGCCTGCTGGCCGTTGCTGCGTGCCAGCTCGGCAGCCTCCTGCAGAGCCTCCTGGGCCTTTTCCGTGAACCTGTCCGACCGCATGTAGTCAAGCTACCCGCCGCCGCCGGGCGCCAAACCGGAGCCGTATCTTGGCGCCATGCCCGAGCTTCCCGAGCTGGAGGCGGTCCGCGTCCGGTTGGGTCCCCGACTCGAGGGGAAGCTGATCACGGCCGCGTCAGTCAACCCGAAAAAGGCGCACATGCTGCGCTACCCGGTCGAAAACTTCGCCCGGGAGCTGCCGGCGCGGCGGATCGCTTCACTCACGCGGCGCGGCAAGCATCTCGTGTTCGCCACCGAGCTCGGCGGCGGCGGGTCGCCGCGCTGCCTGGTGATCAACCCCATGCTCGGCGGCAGGTTCCAGATGGCCGACGGCGAGGCACCGGTGCCCGCCACCGAGGTGTTCACCATCAGGATCGAGGGGCGGCGTGAGCTGCGCTATCTGGACTTCCGCGACATGGGCCGGATCTACTGGGTGTCCGACCTGGAGCGTGAGGTCCCCGGCTGGGCGCTGCTGGGACCCGAGGCCGACTCCCTTCCCGACATGGGCATCGACGTCTTCCGCAAGCGCCTGCGGCGGTTTCGCGACGAGCTGAAGGACCTCCTGCGCAACCAGGAGTTCCTGGCCGGGGTCGGCAACGCCTATTCGGACGAGATCCTGTTCGAGGCCCGCCTGCTGCCGCTGCGGCGCCGGGCATCACTCAAGCCGGCCGACGAAGAGGCCCTGTTCGCGGCAATACCAGCGGTTTTACGGCGTGCGGTTGAGGCCATCCTCGCCAACCCGGCCTACGAGGAGTCGAAGCAGGATCGGTCGTTCCTGGCGGTCCACATGAAAGGCGGCAAGACCTGCCCGCGCTGCGGGCACCGGATCAGCCAACTCGGCTCGAACCGGGAGCCCTTGAACTTCTGCCGAGGCTGTCAGCTCTAACCGCGAGCGCTCCTCGCCGAGGGCCCTCCCTCCTCCACCAGGCCGTCCCTCCCCCGCCGGCCAGCCGAGACCAGCGTATGGGGGGCGTCAACCCAGGTCGTTAAGATCGCCTGGACAGGTTCCCAGAGATGCTTTCCAGCAGGCGCTGGGAGGCGATCGCGATCTCGTCGACCGCGCCCTCGAATGCCTCCTGGTGTCTGCCCGACGGCTCGCGGAACCCGCTCACCTTGCGCACGAACTGCCGCGCCGCCGCGCGGATCTCCTCATCGGTCGCGACGACATCCGCATGGCGCAGCGTCTTGATGCTCCGGCACATGGCGACAACGATAGCCACCTCCGATCCAACCGAGCGTCCGCTGGTAGACTCCAGGACACGATGAATCCGGATCTGGAGTTCCCGGCGCATCGACTCATCGAGGCCCCAGATTGCTTCTGTACCTGCTAGGTCGCTAGCCCCCGGGCGCACGCCCGGCCCATAGGCGACCTGTCCTTTCCCCCCGCCCGCGCCCTCGAGGCGCCTTGAAAGGAGCAGCAAATGGCCACCACATTACTAAGACCCGACCAGACCTTCTATCCATCGCCACGCCTGGCGGAAAAAGCACCGGTCGAAACCCTCGCCTACATGGTCACCTTCGACCCGACCGCCAAAGCGCCGGATGCGCTCGTCACCCTCGACCTCGACCCCCAGTCGCCCGGCTACGGCAAGCAGGCGGACCGCGTCGAGGCACCGCATGCCGGCGACGAGTTCCACCACTTCGGCTGGAACGCGTGCAGCTCCGCGCTGTGCCCTTATGCACCACATCCTCACATCGAGCGCCGCTACCTGCTGGTTCCTGGGCTCCGCTCTTCGCGGATCTACGTGTTCGACACCAAGGCCAACCCGCGGCAGCCCAAGCTCGTGCACACGATCGAAGCCGACGAGATCGCCGACCGCGCGGGCTACAGCCGGCCGCATACGATCCACTGCGGACCGGACGGCATCTACGTCAGCGCGCTCGGCGCTCCGGACGGCAACGGCCCGGGAGGGATCTTCATCGTCGACCACGACAACTTCTCGGTCAAGGGTCGGTGGGAGCTCGACCGCGGCCCGCAGCAGCTGGCATACGACTTCTGGTGGCACCTGGGTTACGACACGGCGATCACGAGCGAATGGGGCACCCCCAACATGGTCGAGGCGGGCGTCAACGCGGAGACCCTGCTGGCGGGCGGCTACGGCCACAAACTGCACATCTGGGACCTGCCCAAGCGACGCCACCGCCAGGAGATCGACCTCGGCTCGGAGCACCAGATGGTGCTCGAGCTGCGCCCCGCCCACAACCCCACCAGGGCGTACGGGTTTGCCGGCGTGGTCACGAGCCTGAAGGACCTCAGCGCGTCGGTCTGGGTTTGGCACCTGGACGGGACGTCGTACAAGGTCGAGAAGGTGATCGAGATCCCGGCCGAGCCGGCCTCGGCCGACGACCTGCCACCACTGCTCAAGGGCTTCAAGGCCGTTCCGCCGCTGGTCACCGACATTAACCTCTCCCTCGACGACCGCTGGCTCTACGTCTCGGCGTGGGGCACCGGCGAGTTCCTGCAGTTCGACGTCAGCGACCCGTTCAAGCCCAAGCAGACGGGCAGCGTTCACCTGGGCGGCATCGTCCGCAAGGCCGCGCATCCCGACAGCGGGCCGCTCAACGGCGGCCCCCAGATGGTGGAGGTGAGCCGCGACGGCAAGCGGATCTATCTCACCAACTCGCTGTACGGGAGCTGGGACGAGCAGTTCTACCCCGCAGGCATCAAGAGCTGGGTGACGCTGATCCACGCCAAGGCCGGCGGCGGGCTGAGCCTGGAAGACGGATTCTTCACCGAGTTCCAGCAGCGAACCCACCAGATCCACCTCGAAGGCGGTGACGCTTCTTCCGACTCCTACTGCTACTCGTGAGCGTCGACTGGTGGCCCTGGGCGGCACTCGTGCTGCTCGGGGCTTACCACGGCATCAACCCGGGGATGGGCTGGCTGTTCGCGGTCGCCCGCGGCCTGCAGGAGCAGAGCCGCAACGCGGTGCTCAGCTCCCTGCTGCCCATCGCGCTCGGCCACGAGGCCTCGATCGTGATCGTGGTCATCGCGGTGTCGCTCACCGAGCAGTTCGCGCCTCCCTACCTGGTGCGCCTGATCGCGGCGCTGGTCCTCGTCAGCTTCGGCGCGTACAAGCTGGCGCGGCCGCGCTCGCATCCCAAAGGATTCGGCATGCGCGTCGGCTTTATGGGGCTGGTGGGCTGGTCGTTCCTCATGTCGTCGGCGCACGGAGCGGGACTGATGCTGGCCCCGGTGTTGCTCGGGCTGCCCATCAGCGCCGCCTATCACAGCCTGCGCGAGATCTCGCTCCTGGCGGTGGCGGCGGCATCGCTGCACGTGGCGGCGATGCTGTTCGTGATGGGAGTGGTATCGGTGGTGGTGTACGAGAGGGTCGGACTCGGCATCCTGCGCCGGGGTTGGTTCAACCTCGACCTGGGCTGGAGCTTGGTCCTCATCGCCAGCGGCGCGATCACGCTCTTCACCGCCCTGTGAGGCCGGCTCAGCCGGCGAGCGCGAAATCCACCTCGACCGTCACCTGCACGTCCAGCTCGCCCACCGGAAGCTGACTGGCGGCGGGGATGGCGGCGCCCGCGAAATCCCTGTACGCGGGCCTGCCCCCAGACGTCGAGAGGTCGCTCACCCGCATCACCTGCCCGAGCCTGACCCCCGCGGCGCCGGCCATCGCCTGGGCTTTGGCACGGGCATCCGCGATCGCCGCCGGGCGTGCCCACCGTGTCGACGTCATGCCATTTGATCTGCAGTTGCTCGGAGGCCCGATAGCCGTTGAGGGCGCCGTCGGGCGGGACGTAGTTGGGGCTGACCCCTTACGGCGCGGCGACCGCGGCGCGCTAACGCGGCGTCTTCTCGGCGGATTCGCTCGGTGCTGATCGGGCGACGACGTGGATGATTCGCATGCCTGGGTGGCGGCGGGCGATGCGGGACTGCAGGTCCATACGGAGCCAGCGCGAGACACCCGGCGGCAATGTCGACAGCACGACCGCCTCGTACTCCTCAGCGGCAAGCTCGGCCTCGATGGCTACGTACGGGTCCCAGCTGCCGATGCGCGTCGAGCGGACCCGGATCCCTCGGTCCTCCAGGTGCCGGCGCATGCTCTGCGCTCGCTGAGCGGCCAGCGCCCGCGCCGACTTCGCCGTGCCCTCGAACTGCTGCAGCAGGTTGAGCGGCGTGGCGGGGACGACGATCAGGAACTCGGCTCGCGGATCGCGCGCGTGGATCTCAGCCACTGCGCTGAGGAGCTCAGGGCTCTCCGCCGTCTCATTCGCGACCACGAGGTAACCGGCCACCGCTCCCACCGAGTGATCCCATAATGCGCTGGCTGGAGCCGATCCGGCATGGATGCGAACCGCTGCCGGCGCGCCGGGGAGAGAGGGCCCGGCGTGGGGCCCTCTCTCGCGATCCGAGGCTAGAGCGCGGGTGGCACCGACAAGGCGGCGCACTGACCGCGGGCGACTCCAAACACCACGTTCGGGGAGCCCCCGGAGTCGCCGACCTGAGCGGCGGGATCGTTGTCGAAGCAGTTGAGATTACCGTGGACCGTATTGCTGATGAACTCGTTTCCATCCTCGTCAAAGGTTGAGTTCTGGTTGAGGTTGGCTGTGCCCCACACCGTGTTGCGGATGAAACCGAGCCAGCACGTCTTGAGGTCCGCGACGGTGGCGTCGCCGTGGATCACGTTGTCCTCGTACGTGCTGTAGAAAAGGCTGGCGAAGCCCATGCTGAAGTCGCAGAAGAGGCCACCGCCGCCACCGGTCTGGGCGACCTCACCCCAGACGGTGTTGTGGTGCGCGATGACTTCCTTGGCCCCAATCGCAACCAGATTGTTGCCGATGGTGTCGGAGGTCACCCCATCCGCGTCGCCAAAGCACGGGAAGATTGCGGGCTCGCAGCCCAGCACGAGCCTGGCATTGGACCCGACCAGGAGGTCGCGTCCGACCGACAGGTTCGAGCCGTCAAACGCTGCCAGCAAAGTCGCACCGGTCTGAATCACCACGTTGCGCTGAACCGTCACGTTCCCGCCGTTCAGCAGGCAGAAACCGGTGATGGTCAGCGAGTGGTATGTGCCGGCGGCGACGGTGCCTCCGGCGCAGGTGGCGTCCGGGAAGGACGCGGCCGCATTGACGACCCCCGACGCCATGAATGTCGCCGCCAGAGCGGCCGCTCCGAGGAAGCTTGGAAGCTTCCGGCGAAAGAACTGCACCATCCCACCTCCTACTCACAGACCGCCGAGACCCATTGGGATTAGCACAGGGCAAGAGCAGCGTCCATAGGACATTCGGCCCGGTCGCGATCGATCAGAAAGGCCGTGGCGGTTCCCGAGCGTGCGGGTGAGGAGACCCAAGTGTGGCGGAGGGGCAGGTGTGTGGTTTCAGCACATAGTGGACAGATGTCGCAAGACATAGTGGACACCACCAAATCCGGAGGTGGTCATGTCCAATCGCGATCGCTACATCGTCGAGGCCATCGTCGTCGAG